>MWTA01000017.1 GCA_002050125.1 Anaerolineae bacterium UTCFX2
CCATCGTCTGTTGTTTTTACTCACTTAGCCAGTTTATATCTAACCAGTTTATCCAACTTTCAAGATGTCATTTGTCCATTCACCCAATGACACCTGACACTATCTCTGCTTAGAGATCAACCTATAATATTATTAGCTGATGACAGCGCTGATGCAGGCTTCCATTAGTCCATGTGATTCAGGTATAGATCGGTAATAGTCTACGGAGGTGCCGCTTGTCAAAGAAAGTCTGGAAGGTCCAACAAATCTGTTTTTGTCAGCGCATCGGTCAGGAAGTTGCCCTGGAGGTTCAGGTGGTTTACCCGGCGGATCTGATCCCCGAAACGAGCCCGCGGGTCCTGGCGCATCGCTGCACGCAGGGCAGGTCCTGCAACCTGGATGAGCGGGCGTGCTGCCTCTGGTCCGGCACCAACCCGGCGTACGATCCATTCGCCGAGAGTTTTTAATCGAGTTGTTCTTTTTTGCAGGAGCGGTCTTCACGCTGAAGACCGCTCCTGCATTTCAATTTAGATTACGCCCAGCGCCTTCCCGACCTTCTCAAAAGCCTCCAAGCCCTGGTCCAGATCAGCTTTTGCGTGCGCGGCAGAAATCATCACGCGGATGCGCGCCTTGCCGCGCGGCACGGTCGGGAAACCGAGCGCCATCGCAAACACGCCGTTCTCGAACAGTTCGCGGCTGAACTGCTGCGCCAGGGGCGCCTCGCCCAGCATCACCGGCGTGATCGGCGTGACGCTCACCCCGGTGTCGAACCCCAAAGTTTTCATTTCAGCCTTGAAGTAGCGCGTGTTCTCCCACAACCGGTCCACCAACTCGGTCGACTCCTCGAGCAGGTCAATCGCCGCGATGCAGGCTGCCGTATCTGGCACGGTCGTTGCGGAGGAGAATAAGAAGGGTCGCCCGCGCTGCCGCAGCCACTCCACCACCAGCGGATTGCCGGCGACCACGCCCCCCACCACGCCAAAGGCTTTTGAGAGCGTCCCAACCTCGATGTCTACTTTTCCGTGCAGGTGAAAGTGATCCACAATTCCGCGTCCGCCCCGACCCAGCACGCCCTCGCCGTGGGCGTCGTCTACCATCAGCACCGCATCGTAGTTCTGCACAATCTCGTAGATTTGATCGAGCGGGGCGATATCGCCGTCCATGCTGAACACCCCATCGGTGATCACCAGCGCTCGCGGGAATTCCTGGCGGTGCTGGTCAAGCTGGCGCTTCAAGTCCGCCGGGTCGCAGTGGGCATAGCGCACAATCTGGGCGCCCGAAAGCCGGCTGCCGTCGATGATGCTGGCGTGGTTGAGCTCATCCGAAAAGATGCCGTCCTCCTTGCCCACCAGCGCCGGGATCGTCGCCAGGTTGGCTGTGAACCCCGACTGGAGCGCGATGGAAGAGTCAACCCGTTTGAATTTCGCCATGCGCTCCTCGAATTGCAGGTGCAGCTCCATCGTCCCGGCAATCGACCGCACCGCGGCGGGACCCAAGCCGTATTTCTCCATGGCTTTGCGCGCCGCTTCGAGCAAACGCGGGTGATTGGCAAGCCCCAGGTAATTATTGGAACAGAAATTGAGCACGCGCTTCCCATCCACGATCAGCCAGGCGCCCTGCGGCGAACCAAGCGTGCGGATGCGGTTGTACAATCCGGCTTCTTTGAGGTTCTGGAGTTCTGTTTCGATCCATTCCAACTTGTGCGCCATAGCTCTGTTCTCCTGATTTTATATCCCTGCAGATCAGTTCTCTTTTTTTGGTTTGCGACCCACGCCAAACAAGCGCCCCAACATGCCCGGCGTTTCCGGCGCGTCGATCCTCGTCATCGCTTCGTACGACCAATCGCCCATCTGGCGCTCTGCCCACCAACGCAGCCGCCCCTGGCGCGCCCTTTCCAGGCGCTCGGTCAACGCGGCTTCGTCGCCAGCCTCGATATCCTCCCGCAAAGCGTGCAACGCCGCCACACTGCTATCAACCAGGCGCAGCACATTTTCGCGGTTCAGAACCGCCGCATGGCTGAGCGCCTGCACATCGCTGACTTGCACGATCGGTTCGCTGGACTCCGCGTAGGCGCGTCCTGCCAGCTTGCGCGCCTCCTTCCACCCGGGCTGGTCGATGGTCGCGTTGAGCAAGGCTGCCGCGATAAGCTGCGGCAGAATGTGCGTCGCAGACATCAGCCCATCCACTTCGACCGGGTCGATAAACATTGGGTTTGCCCCCACCAGGCGCGTTAAATCGGCTGCCAGCTTGATCGCGCCCGAATCAGCCTGCGGCGGCGTCACGATTCCGATCAACCCATTCTTGAACAAATCCGCCCGGGCTGCCTCGATGCCCGTGTCCACCTCGTGCAAATAAGCCGGGTTGATCACCGGCGTCAATCCGATATAGCGCCGTCCACCGGGGAGCAGTTCCGCCGCCCAGGCAGATACCGCTTCTTTAGCCATGCTGGTCTCCATCACAACCGCCCCCTCTTTGAGGTGCGGGGCAATGATTTCCAGCGTTTCGCGCATCTGGTTCAGCGGCAGGCACAGTAGCACCAGTTCAGCCGCGCGGACTGCGCGCGGCAGATTCCTTTCCACTTGATCCACCGCCCCGATCTTCTCCGCCTGCCGGGCGACCTTAGCCTCCCGGTCATGCCCGATCCGGCTGATCAAGTCTTCCCTGCCTGCCAGCGCCAGCCCAAAAGAGCCGCCGATCTGCCCTAAACCGATAATCGCGATTTGAACGGTCATCTGTTTCTCTCTCTTGTTTGTTGGCTAACTGTTATCGTCCTGGTTTTGCAAAATGAACAGCAAACGATCCTCTTGTCCCGCCTCCCAGACCGGCAGCGGGGCATCCTGGTGGCGTAAGATCAAGTTCACCGTCAACGGCGCGGCGCCCGCCGCGCGCGCCATTTCCGCCCCCCAAGCCGGGTGCTGGGCGGCGACTACAAAGGAGCGCCGCCAACCGCGCGCTGCGTCATGCTGGGCGCCGCTCCCCCAGCGCCGCGCCAGGTCCGGCGCGGCTGCCTGCACCAGGACCACCAGCGCGCGTTCCCAGGCGCACAACGGCGAACGGCTCTTGCCGACATCGTGCAGCAGAGCCGCCGCCAGCAATTCCGGTGAGTTTTCACCCTGAGCGACCAAGCGCGCGTAGACCTTCAAGCTGTGACGCTGCTCCGCCGGCGGCTGCTGGCGAAACAACGCCATCAAAGATGGCGATAGAACTTCTTCCAGGTGCTGCGCCTCCGGCTCCGACGGGGCTGCCGTGAGAGCTGACCAAAACTGGCGGATGCGGTAAATTGGGCGCAAGCCTCAACCCACCAGCAAGCCGAACAACGCCTGCAGCGGTCGTCCAATCACGATCCCCAGGAAGTCGAAGCCGATCATCGGCAGCACCAGCACCAGCACGATCAGGATAATCGGACCGTAGGGGCGGATGTTATCGAACACCCGCGCCAGGTTGGGCGGCAGGAAATACTCGGCGATTTTGTCGCCATCCAGCGGCGCCAGCGGGATCAGGTTGAACAACATCAGCAACAGGTTGATATAGATAAACTCAAACACGACGTAAGCGGGGGTTGGCAGGAAGCTGCGCTGTGGTGCAAAAGCGTCCGCCAGGTTCACCAGCCCCAGTTGAACCGGGATAGCCGCCAGGATTGCCATCAACAGGTTGGATGCCGGTCCCGCCAGCGAAACCCACATCATCGCCGCTGAAGACCGGCGTCCCAGCGCGTACGGGTTGACCGGCACCGGCTTAGCCCAGCCAAACCCGGCAAACAACAGCAGCAGCGAACCCATTGGGTCCAGGTGGGCAATGGGGTTGAGCGTCAACCGCCCGTTCAGGCGCGGCGTTTCATCCCCGAACCAGGTGGCGGTCAGCGCATGCGCCAACTCGTGCACTGTAAAAGCAATTATCAGCGTGATCGCCCGAGCGATCAGCGTTGCGGGTTCGAGACCTAACATTAAATTCCTCCGGGCTCGATTATACCATTCGCGCCCAACCCCTCCGGAGGGCAGGCGCTTGTCCCGTTCGCCGACTCACTGCCGAAGATAATCGTCTTCCGCAAATAAGCGATCAGAACGAATTAGCCGGTGCGTCTTCTGGGTTGTCGTTCAAGCGATACCCCACCCCCAAATCGGTTTTAATATACGTGGGACGATTTGGATCCGGCTCGATTTTATGGCGCAGATTACTGATGTTCACCCGCAGCAGGCGCGATTCATCCCCCAGATGACTATTCCAAACCTTATCAATGATCTGGTAATGAGTGAACACTTTTCCCGGTTTCTGAAACAGAGTTTTTAGAATGTCAAATTCTGTTGGGGTAAGCTGAATTTCACTGCCGTTGATGGTTACTTGTCTGCGACTGACGTCCATTTCAAGATTGCCAGTTTGGTAAATCCCAGCCATCATTTCACTGAAACTGCGCCGCATTACTCCCCGGATCCTCGCCAACAGCTCTCCTACCCCAAATGGCTTGGTCAAATAATCATCTGCGCCCGCGTCAAGCGCAGCAATCTTATCCTCTTCTCGATTTCGAACTGATAAAACAATGATTGGCAGACTGCTCCACTCTCGAATCTCCCGGATCACTTCCACACCGTCCATGTCCGGCAAGCCTAAATCAAGGATCAACAGATCCGGATGCTTCTTAGCCAGCAGTTCTATCGTCTTTAGTCCGCAGTCTGCCTCCGTAACAACATGATCGTAGACCGACAAAGTCGCCTTCAGAAAGTGGCGGATGGCGGTTTCGTCATCGGTTACCAGGATATTCAGTTTACCGTCTTTCATTGCTCAGCCTCTCCTTTCAGATCATCATAGACAGGCAGCGCAAAGCTAAAAACACTTCCTCGAACAGGTCCATTTTCTGCCCAAATTCTGCCGCCCTGAGCCTCAATGAACCCTTTACAGATCGAGAGACCTAAGCCGGTACCCGCGGTCTGGTTGGTGAGCTTGCTACGATAAAATTTATCAAACACATGGGGCAGGTCCGCCGGCGCGAGACCAATTCCTTCGTCCGCCACAAGAATTAGAATTTCATCACCCTGCTGACTGGCGGCAATATAAATCGGCGACCCCGGCTCGGAAAACTTACAGGCATTTTCCAACAAATTGACTAAAACCTGACCGGTCAGTACAGCATCCAAGCGGACTGCCGGGAGATCCGGTAGGATTTCCAGGACGACCTTCCGGCTTGCCAGAAATTCGCCCATCTGATTGATCACCGCCCCGATCAAGTCTTGAACATCGCCCGCCTGGCTGTTCACGTGAATAATACCGGCTTCCAGTCTCGTCATTGATAAGAGATTCTCCACCAGACGATTTAATGTGTTTGCTTGTTGAGTAGCCGAATCGATCAGTTCTTCTCGTACTGCCAAAGTCAGTTTGCCATTTTTACTACTCGCCTTCTCTGATTCGGAGAGGCTGGTCAGAACCCCCGTGATGGCTGCTAATGGGGTGCGAAGCTGGTGCGAAATGGAGTTTAATAGAGCGGATTGTAAGCGTTCAGCCGTCCGTAAGGCTTCTGCTTGCATGGCATCCTGTGCAAATTTGGCGCGTTCAATTGCCAGGGCAGCCAGGTTTGTGAGGCTGCTCAAAAAGGTGCGCTGATCGCGCGTAAAAAACTCCTGAAATACCTGTGACTGAATTCCGAGAATGCCGGTGACGCCCTGAGAAGTAACGAGCGTCACAAAAAGCGACTGAACGGAAGGAAAAGTCTCAGTCCCTTTTCCGGCAGCCTGGGCGTTCTTAAAAGCCCATTCAGCCGCTGCTATTTCGGATTCGGACAACACATAGTGAGGCGTAGCTGCATTCTTGTGGAGGCGAGTTCCTTCTGGAAGAAAGACTACAACTTCGCCTCCAAAGATGGCAGCAAAGTTTTTCAAGGTGATTTCCAGCACCTGGTCTAAGGTTATGGCGCCTGTTAGCTCCTGGCTAAACTGGTTTACGAGCTGAGTCTGCATTTCGCGCGCCTGCAAGGCTTCGACCTGACCGCGCAAAAGAGTTGCAGAGCTGCTGATGATCAGCCCAACGATTAATAGACCAGCGAAGGTAATCAGATATTGCATGTCTGCAACCGCAAGACTGAAACGCGGGTTGATGATGAAAAAATCAAAGACCACTACGCTGGTAATGGAAGCCAGTATTGAGGGCCCTTTCCCCAAAAAGATCGCTGCAATGACAACTGCAATCAGGTAAAGCATCACTAGATTAGTAGGGTCAATGAAATCGCCAACGAGATGACTGATCCACGTTGCCACCCCAACCAGCACCAGACTTTTGAGATATCTCATCAGAGGCTGGTGAGGCAACCATTTTTTTGTCCGGATGTCTTCAAGGGTCTCCTGATCCTCGTTAACCACAAAAACACCGACTTTGCTGCTCTTTCGGATAATTTCATCGGCGACGGATAGGCTGAAGATCTCTTGCCAGCGCGGGCGTCTGGTACGACCGAGAATAATGTTTGTAATATTGTGTCGCTGATAGAACTGAAGCACTTCATCTGCTACCGAACTCCCAGATACCTTGTATACTTGCGCACCCAACTTTTCAGCCAGCGCCAGGTTCTGGTTGATCCGGATTCGATTTTGTGACGGCATGTTCAGATGCCCTGGAGTTTCAACAAAGAGGACAAACCATTCCGCGCTTAATTCATCTGCCAGTTTCCTACCCGCGCGAACTAGTCGTTCTCCAAGCGGATGCGAGCTTAAACTTACCAATATGCGTTCACCGGTTGCCCAGGAATCCGCAATCGAATTTGGCTGTAAATGGGATTGCTTCTGGTCGCTTAACCGCAGCCGCTTCAGATCATCATTCATAATATGCCCTTGCTCACCTGGTTAAGTACGGCACCTCGACAATCACAATCTCATCTCGGCTCAATAAAGCTTTGCGGAGCAGTTCGGATGTCCTGGCATGAAGGAAATTGGTCAGAACGTTTTGTGGGATGAATTGCGGGATCACAATTGTAATGATATCACCTTGATGCATATTCTCTTCGATTTTTGAAAGATACTCGATGAGAGGCTCGAGGAAGAGGCGATATTGCGATTCCAGAATTACAAGACGATAGCCATCTCCCCATTTCTCCCATTTATTTTGAACTTTTAAGGCTTCGGCAGGGTTAGTTGAGATGTGAATAGCAGTAACATCATCAGAGAGCGTTCGGGCAAACTGAAAAGCCCGCAAGGTCCCCTGGTGAACGCTGTTGATTGGCATAATGACGTGGTTACGCCGGATCCGTTTTTGCCTCGGGGGTTTCTCCAACGAAAGCTGGCTAGCCAAGCTCTTATAATGGCGATGGATAGCAAAAAATATGCTGACAAGTAAAGGTGTCAGGACAATGACGACCCAAGCGCCATCCATAAACTTTGTGACCGCAAACATAATCATAACGACCGCAGTACAAACCGCCCCAATGCCGTTGATGATCATTTTTGTTATCCAATGGCGATCATATCCGTAAGTGGAACCAGGTTCGCGTATCAGCTCGCCTTCTTTGGTATGCCCCGATTTCCACCAGCGCCTCGCCATACCGGTTTGAGAAAGTGTAAAAGACAGAAACACGCCGATAGCATACAGAGGGATCAAGTGCGTCACGCTGGCTTGGAAAAGGATGATCAGCGCCGAAGCGATAATCGCCAGCGTGATGATGCCGCGTGAAAAGACCAACCGGTCTCCCAGAAAAGTAAGTTGGCGCGGCAAGAACCCATCTCCAGCGTGCAGCGCTCCCAGGCGTGGAAAATCGGCAAAAGCCGTATTAGCAGCCATAATCAAGATCACGGTGGTAGCAGATATGGTCAGAAGATAAAACACGCCGCGCCCCCCATAGACCGTCCGCGCCAGTTGTGAGAAAACGGTTTCAAACTGCGAAGGCACCGCTCCAATACTGTGTGCAAGGAAGGCTGTACCCAGCAGCAGCGAGCCGAGGATGACAGACATCATGATCAGCGTCCTCCCGGCATTTTTGCTGCGCGGCTCTTTGAAAGCAGTCACACCGTTGGATATCGCCTCGACCCCCGTTAGAGCGGTTGTGCCGTTTGCAAAGGCTCTCAGGACCAAGAAAAAGGTCAATCCCTGCAGGTCGTGCAATGTCTCCAGTTGAGGTGGATCAATGACCGTGCCCAGGCTGCCCGTAAATAAGCGCACCATTCCAAAACCAACCGTGAAGTACATCATGACAACAAAATAATAAGTCGGAATGGCAAAAATGATGCCAGATTCTCTCACACCTCGCAGGTTGATCAGCATAACTAAAAATACTAATGCTGCCGCCAACCAAACGCTATAAGGATATAACCCAGGCGCCGCAGAAACAATGTTCGCCACACCGGAAGAAACAGATACAGAAACCGTGAGGACATAGTCCGTTAATAAGGCTGCGCCAGCAATTTGAGCAGGGAGTTCACCCAAATTGTCGCGAGCGACAATATACGCGCCGCCTCCGCCAGGATAAGCATGGATCGTCTGTTCATAAGATATGGTCAAAACCACCAGCAGCAGGATAACCCCAAGCGTTAGAGGCGTCACGAAAATTAAACCGGCGGCGCCTGCCGCAGCCAGCACCAACATCATCTCTTGGGTCGAATAAGCTGTCGAAGCCAAGGCGTCCGAAGAGAAAACAGCCAGACCCACCAACTTTCCAACCGTCTGGTGTGGGGCGTCAGCGGTTGCCAGTGGTCGTCCGATAAGCAGAGACCGAATTGGGTTAAGCGTTATTGTCCCCGATCTAATTCCCAAGAAATTGCGATCCAGTTCCATTCACATTCTCCATGATCTTTCCGAATTGCCACAATAAAAACTACGATCGTTTTCATCAGGCGGATACCTTATACCGCCAAGGAAGTTAAGAAGGTGTTAAGATTGCGCGCACACCTCTATACCAGCAATCGGTTCGTTCAAATGATCTTCTCCAGGCGTTCAAGCAGCGCTGCGATGGATTGTTCAACTTGAAGCATCTTCATCAACGCGTCTTTAGTTCCCCATGAATCAAAATTCAGGGTTGCGTTGCGTGTTATAATCCCGCCATGCTACCCGATCTGCACCTCGAAGACCAGGTGCGTCTGCGTAAGCCGCATCCTTGCGGCAGCTACGATTGGAAAATCTACCGCCTGGGCGCCGATATCGGGCTGGAATGCCTGCGCTGCGGGCGGCGCGTCCTGCTCCCGCGCCGCACCCTCGCTCAGCGTCTGAAAACACTTACCCCCAAACAGGAAATTGAATGACTCAGAATAAACATTGGCTCACCCGCCTTGCCGTATTGTTTCTCTTCACGGTCAGCGCGTGCAACATGCCCCGGAAATCCAGCGACACCACCTCCACCCCCGACGTCACCCAGGCTTATCAGACTGTGGAAGCCCGCCTGACCGAAGCTGCCGGCGTGACGCCCAAGCCGACCGACACCCCCGCCGAGCCGAGCGCCACCCCGCCCACTTACGCCACCCCGACCGGCGGCGTGCCAACCTTCACCACCAACACCGCCACCAGCGCCGCGCCTCCCACCGCGGTGAACCGCTGCAACCTGGCTGAGCCAGGCTCCCCGATTGACGTCACCATCCCCGACGATACCCAGATGGCGCCCGGTCATCCCTTCACTAAAGTCTGGCGGCTGCGCAACGCCGGCACCTGTACCTGGTCGAAGAATTATTCGATCGCGGTCTTCTCCGGCGAGGCGATGAACGCCCCCAACAGCGTCTCGCTCCCCAAGGCGGTCGCTCCGAACGAGACGATCGACATCTCGGTCGACCTGGTCGCCCCGAACAGCGCTGGCAGCTATCAGGGCAACTGGAAGCTGCGCGACGAGGCCGGCGCCTGGTTTGGGATCGGTCCCGGCGGCGCCTCCCCCTTCTGGGTACGCATCGTGGTCACCGGTTCGGGCACCGCCGTTCCACCCACCGCCACCACCGGGAGCGGCACCCCACAGCCGACGAACACCAGCGCCCCGGACAACCCGCCGGTGCTGGTCAGCGGCGGCAACACGCTGGTCGCCAACGACGGCTTGAACCTGGATAACAACCTGCTCAACCTGGGCGGCGAGGACATCGCCCTCCAGCCGGACGCCAAGGACCGCCTGAATCTCCTCACCTTGGGCGGCGCGGGCATGGTCGGTTTTGGAGGCACCCGCCCAACCTATGCCGCTTGCAAAGCTGCCAATCCGGGTTCCGCCTCCGTTCGCGCCGACAAACTGCCTAACGGCGCCTACATCTGCTACCGCACCGGAGACGGGCTGTATGGCTGGCTGCGGGTGATCAACTTCAACACCAGCACGGGCACACTGAACGTCGAAATCAACACCTGGACCAACCCCTAACGGAAGTGGGCACGCTCTACCTCGTCGCCACCCCGATCGGAAATCTGCAGGACATCAGCGCCCGGGCGCTTAACACGCTGCGGGCGGTTACGCTCATCGCGGCTGAGGACACCCGCCGCACCCGGGTACTGCTCGATCATTACCAGATCCGCACGCCGGTCATCAGCTACTACGAGCACAACAAACTCGCCCGCCTGGAGCAGGTGCTCGCCGTCCTCGCGCAGGGCGATGTGGGGTTGGTCTCCGACGCTGGCACGCCCGCCCTCAACGATCCAGGGTACGAGCTGGTGTGCGCCGCCATTCAGGCTGGCTACCCGGTCAGCCCCATCCCGGGCCCGAGCGCACCGATCGCCGCGCTGACCGCCTCGGGCTTGCCAACCGACGCGTTCCTTTATCTGGGCTACCTGCCGCGCAAAACCGGCGAGCGGCGCGCCCGGCTGGCAGAAGTGGCTGAGCTGCCCTATACGCTGGTTTTTCTCGAATCGCCTCACCGCGCCCTGGCTGCCCTGCAGGATCTGCAGGCTGTTTTGGGCGAGCGCCAAATCGCAGTGGCGCGCGAACTCACCAAGCTTTACGAGGAGATTGTGCGCGGCAATTTGAGCCAGGCGATCGAATATTTTCGCACCCAACCGCCGCGCGGCGAGATCACCTTCATCGTTGAAGGGCAGCGCCAGCCGCCTGCCTGGAGCGAGGCTGAGCTCGAACAGACGCTGCAAGCGGCGCTCGCCGCAGGCTTGCCCATCGCGCAAGCCGCCGGACAGATCGCCTCCCAATCCGGCTGGCCGCGCCGCCAGGTTTACCGGCGGTTGACCGCCCTGCAAGCCCGAAGTGGGAAAGCGGCAAATTCAGGTGAAAATTACGATCAACAGGAGCACGGATGAAACTCGATGACCCGGCAGCCCTTGCCCAGATCGACCGTCAAGATATGCTTGCCCAGATCGACGGGCTGCCACAACAACTCCGCCAGGCGTGGGAACTGGGGACCCGCCTGGATCTGCCGGACTGGAAAGGGGTTCAACGCCTGGCGCTAAGCGGGATGGGCGGTTCTGCCATCGGTGCCGACCTGCTGGCAGCTTACGCCGCCCCGCTTGCGAAAACCCCCCTGGTCGTGCTGCGCGATTACAGCCTGCCCGCCTGGGTCAGCGGTCCTTCCACCCTGCTGGTCGCCTCCTCGCATTCGGGGAACACCGAGGAAACGCTGGCTGCCTTCCACGAAGCGGGGCAGCGCGGCTGCGCTCGCCTGGCGGTTGCCACGGGCGGCGAGTTGGAGCGGGCGGCGCGCTCAGCCGGGGTTCCGCTCTGGAAATTCGAACATTCCGGTCAGCCGCGCGCCGCGGTCGGGTTCTCGTTCGGTTTGCTCTTAGCGCTGGCGGCGCGGCTGGAGGTTCTGCCCGACCCGCAGGTGGAGCTCGACGACGCCATCGCCGCGATGGAGCGCCAACAACAGACGCTCAACGCTTCCGTCCCCGCGGCAGCCAACCCAGCCAAGCGCCTTGCCAGCCAGATGATGAACCTCATTCCAACCATCTTCGGCTCCGGATTAATGGCGCCGGTCGCCCGGCGCTGGAAGACCCAGATCAACGAACTGGCAAAAGCCGCGGCAGGGTTCGAAATCCTGCCCGAAGCCGATCACAACACCCTGGCGGGCTGTTTGCACCCCGAACCGGCGCGCGCCAGCCTGATGTTGTTATTCCTGCGCAGTCCGGCGGATCACCCGCGCAACCGCCTGCGCAGCGACCTGACCCGCAAAACCTTTATGCACAGCGGCTTCAACACTAAGATCATCGATGCCGGGGGAGAAACCCGCCTGGCTAACCTGTGGACCAGCCTGCACCTGGGCGATTACGCCGCGTTCTACCTGGCGATGGCTTACGGCGTCGACCCCACGCCGGTCGATGCGCTGGAGACGCTCAAAGCAGAAATGCAAGCCGCGGCATGACCCAGCCAAAAAACAATCCAATTCCCCCGCCTAAAAGCGCGCCTGCCAGTACGTCCGAAAGATAATGCACCCCCATCGCAACCCGCGCCAGCATGACGAGCGGCGCCCAGATACATAAAACTGCCGCAAACCAGGGCGGACCCAGGCTGAAAGCCAGCACCGCCAGCATCACCGCCCGGGCGGCATGCCCGGATGGAAAAGAATGCGGATCAGTCTTGCGGTAAATCTGCCCCCAGGCGCCGGCGGGACGGCTGCGCCGCACCAGCAGCTTGATGGCAAACACCGCCAGCGCCGTGACGAAAATAGCCGCCAGCATCCAGCGCGCCCGCGCCCCCCACTCCGCTGAACCGAAAATCCACACCAACAGTAAACCCAGCCCCCAAAACCACGAATCGCCCGAATGCGCCAACACCGCCGCTAGGCTGCGCAGCAGACTGGGCTGTTCAGCCACCCACATGCGCCGCGACAGGCGCACATCCAGGCGCTGCGCCTTCTGACGCAGGCTCAGCGTATCGTTCATTGCCCCCGGCTGCGTTCCTCCAAGTAACGCTGGACCAATTCGAATTGGTGCGGCTTATCTACGTCCATGGCGATTTCCGCGTAGGGGCAGTCCAGGGCGCGCCCACGCACTCCAACCCGCCGGCTGACCCGCTCCACCGCATCTTGCAGGCTCATCAACCGAAAAATCAGCAGAAACAGGGTGTCAAAGCCCAGCAGTGCAGCCTGTTTGAGCGCGTTCTTGCGCGCCGCGATAATTTTCCCCCAAAGCTCCTCGTTGACCGTCGCCATCGACTTACGGATCACGTTCAGATCACCGCCGCAAACCTCGGCGTCTTTGAGCCGCACGTAGGAACGATTCGAACCCGGAAAACGCCGCTCCATTACCGCGCGCCGCACCACATTGTAGTACAGGTCATGCTCGCTCTCTTCAGCGCTGCGCACCACCCAATCCACCTGCTCCGGTAATACGGCGGGGATGTCGGAAGAAACGATCGCGGCGCAGGAACTGCCCGACCCCATTGCCAGGCCGCGCCGCACCCCATAGCGGATATTTTCGAGCATCCCGCCCTGATCGGGGAGCGCCGCAGCCAGTTTGGCGCATCGCAGCCCCTCCACGTCCGCCAACCCAACGATCACCACCCGCTCGATCGTCTGGGCGTTATCCAAAGCATCCAGCACCCACTGGATCATCGGCTTCCCGCAAACGGGCAGCCGGGCTTTTGGCTGACCTCCCACCAGCGGGTAGAGCGGTTGACCGGGCTGCGCCGCGCCTCCCGCGATCACGATTGCATCCACATCCTGGCTCCTGCTGTACTTGTTCTCTACGAAACCTACTCAAAATGAGGTCAGTTCAACACCTGGAGTTGAGGCTCAAGCCCCAACTGCTCGAGCAGCGCGCTGAGCTCTGCTTGGTCCAGGGCGCGCCGCTTTCCGGAAGCAGCGACTAAAGCCGCTTCCATCATATTCGTGCCGAACGAGCGCCCGTCAATCACCGGGGTGCTGGTGATCAGATACTTTGCGCCCGCCTGGCGGAACGCCTGTACGTCTTCGGGGGTGGTTGTGTTGGTCACGATCACTTTGCCGGCGATCTGGTCGGGCAGGTGACGCATAATGTAGTGGCAATCGCCGCCGGTCACGGTCGCCCAATCGTAATACTTTTCCCACTTGGGGACGCGCTTCTCCTGCTTTTCGCCGGTGGGATAGAGCCATTCGAACGGCACCCGCCCCAGGATCGGCAGCAGCAAAGCCGCCATGCGCTTGAGACCCTGCTCCGAACGGATCGGGAACGGCAGCCCGACCCCAAACATCAGGTCGCCAAACACGCAATCGTAGCCCGCGTTCATGAATGAAACTGCCATCCCCCAGCGGTCGGCGGCGCTGGTGAGCAGCGCCGTTTTGCCATGCTGGTTCACATATTCGCCGATTTGCCTGTCGATAAATGACGCCAACTGGACTTCGAGCGTGTTTTTGAGCCCGCCGCCATCCACCACCGGCGTCTTGTGGACATTCTTCACGAGTGGCTGAACGGAATAGAGCGGATACCAGCGTTCCGCCACGCGCAAACCGAGGTCCGTCCCGCCCACGCCAAACGCATCCACCTTCCCATCCAACTGTTCGAAGAGCTGGGCAGCCTTTTGCATATCGCCGTCTGTCCCGATGCGCTCGATGGAGACCGTCTCCCCCAACAATTCCACTTCTACAACTTTATCCCGTTTCGATGAGCCAATACTGATGCTGACTGCGCGTTTCATGCGTATTTGCAGCTCCTGATTTTGGGTGTCTTGGCTGCCGGGCGGCGCCAACTCGCAGGCGCCCGGCGCAAGGGTATGCGCGAGTATACTCTTAAGTATAAAAACACGAAACCCTGCACTCCGCGGGGAGTGGCTAAATATTGAGTCTAAGTGAATTGAAAGATATGCGGTCACGCACCCGGTTCAGCAGCCGTGCAGCTCGCTATTCTCACCCCACCCTGCCCTCCCCAAATCCGTGCGGGGTTTCCCCCGCACGGATTTGGGGAGGGTTAGGGAGGGGTAGCCCATTTTTTCACCACTCTCAAACCGCGGCAGCCAGGGTTTTCTTATAATCCCCACCTGGGCGCCGCGGCGACGTACAGGTTTACTTCATTGAGGCGTTCGAGTGGATCGGACAGCCTTCCAGATCGATGATCTCGCCGCGCACCTTCCCGCCATTTTCGATGTGAAGCAGACCCAGGCTGGGAACGGGTTTCTTGGGCTGGGGGAAATGCGGCGACCCGGGGTTGAAATACAACTGCCCATTGATCCGGCGGTTCATGATCAAATGGGCATGCCCAAACACGATCACATTGCTGGGCGGGAACTGCGCCTGCTGGCGCAGAGCCAGGCGCTCGAGGTTGACGCCAAACAGCTTGTATACCGGCCAGTCGAGCAGGTAACGCAGCCAACCGCCATGACCGTGAGTCAACCCGATGCTCACCCCATTAAATGACAAATGCCGGGTTGGCGGCAGACTCCCCAGCCACAGCCAGTCGCGGTTGCCCCGCACGGCAAAGACCGGCGCGACCCGCCTCAGATCTTCGAGCACCGCCGGCGCCGAGACATCTCCGGCGTGCAAGATCGCTCTAACACCGCAGAATTCGAACAAGGGCAGGATGCGCGGGTCAAGGGCTTTCCGCCGGTCGGGGACATGGGTATCGGCGATCACGCCCAGCGTGAACGGGCTGGCTGGGGGGCTTTGCGGTTCCTGGCTCACCCGACGATTGTACCCGATTCTCCCTGGGCTGCGAACTGCGCCAACTCGGCGTAAGCCGTCGGAAGAACCGCTTTTATTTCATATATCGGGCGCCTCTAAATGCCACCGCGTTGCCTGCTCGAACGCCGCCCCCGCACGGAGCAAGCGCGCTTCGCTCCAGGGCGGCGCAACCAACTGCAAGCCAACTGGCAGCCCATCCTCCGCCAGCCCGCAGGGCAGCGACAGCGCCGGAAAACCGGTCAGGTTGAACGGCGCGGTGTAGCGCGTCAGCAACCCAGCCAGTTCGAGGGCGTCCTTCCCTTCGATCGGCGGAGCAGTGATCGGCGTGGTCGGCAGGAGCAAAACATCGAACCGTTCAAAAAATCGCTCGAATGCGCGGCGCACCAAGCTCTGGGTTCTGCGAGCCTGGATATAGTCCATAACGTTCAGCGCCGCGCCGTTCTGGAGGCGCTGGCGCACGTCCGCCCCGAAATCCTCAGGGCGCGCCTGCAGACGTTCGGCGTGCAGCGCGGCGGCGTCGGCGATCACCATGCGCCCGTTGGCAAAGGCGGCTTCATAGATCAACGGGACTTCTGCCGGTTCGACTTGAGCGCCCAGCCGCTCGAAAACCCCGGCGGCGGCTTCGACCCGGCTGCCTACCGCAGGCGTCGTCTTGCGGAAATACTCCCCCTGCGCCAGCGCGACCCGCCAGCCGCGCACGCCGGCTTCAAGCTGACCCAGATAATCCTCCACCGGGACGTTTTGCGAATATGGGTCGAGCGGCTCGTATCCCGCCATAATCTGCAGCAGCAGCGCCAGGTCGCGCACTCGGCGGGCGATCGGACCAGCGTGGTCGAGGTTCCAACTCAACGACATTACCCCCTTCAGGCTGATGCGCCCGAAGGTGGGCTTCAAACCGGCGACGCCGCACAGCGCAGCCGGAACGCGGATCGACCCACCGGTATCCGTGCCAAGCGCCGCGGGGCATAAGCGCGCAGCCACTGCCGCCGCCGAGCCGCCGGACGAACCTCCAGGCACCCGCGCCAGGTCCCAGGGGTTGTGTGTTGGACCGTAATGCGGGTTGACGTTGGTCAGACCGAGGGCGATCTCGTGCAGGTTGGTCTTCCCCAACCAGATTGCGCCCGCCTGGCTCAGCTTCCAAACCACGTCAGCGTCCGCCTCGGGGACGTTCTCGGCGAAGAACTTCGATCCGGCGGTTGTGCGCACGCCGCGCGTCTCGAACAAATCCTTCAACGCCAGCGGAACCCCGTGGATCGCCCCCAGCGCCCGCCCGTCCTGGGTCTCACCACGCCCGGCTTCCGCTTCCGCCCTGCGAGCCTGTTCGAGCGCCTGCTCGGCAGTCACGGTAATAAAGGCGTTCAAATGCGCGTCCAACCGCTCGATCCGGTTCAGATACGCCTGGGTCAATTCAACCGGCGAGAGCGCCTTGTTACGCACCAACTGCGCCGCTTCCTCCAGGCTCAAGCGGGTCAGATCGTCTTTCTGGTCAGCGCGTTCGCTCACCGCTTTGATCCATCGATCAGGCTTTCGAGCTCCGCCCGCGCTTGAGCGGGATTATTAAAACAAATGGCATGCAAACCGACCCGGCGCGCGCCTTCCACATTGGCGGGTATGTCATCGATGAAGACCGCCTGGTCCGCCGGGACCGCCAGGCGTTGCAGCGCGAGTTGGTAGATCTCCGGATCGGGCTTGACCAGCCCAACCTCGGCGGAGATCAGTAGGTCGTCGAATACGTCGGCGATTTTCCAGATCGATGTCACATAATTACGCAGATCGCTAAAGGCATTGCTCAACAGACCGATCTTATACTCCTCCCGCAGCGACCGGATGTATTCGATCAGCGTTTCGTCCACCTGGTCGCCGCCCCAAAACAGCGCCCGGAATTCCTGCATACCTTGATCGTCCAATTCGAACATGCGTCGGAGGTTTTGCCAGTGCTCCTCGACTCGAATCTCGCCGCGCTGCGCCCGACCGCCCGAGTCGCCGCTGAAGACCGCCTCCTCCAGCGCGCTGCGCGGGACCCGCAATTGCTCCGCCAGCGCCTCACGCGGCGCGGGGTCCTCGGTGCGCACCAACACGCCCCCCAAATCCCAAATGATCACTGAAATACTCACTTCAACTCAACCCTGACCTTTCCATCTTTTTTGAAATTATCGCAAGGAATGCTTCAACCGCCCATTATTCAAATGGCGGACAACAGTAAAACCGTTCGCAAGACCCTTGGATCGATATTCCCTTTTTCAGGCAACCCCTATAGTATACCCGCGGTCGCCGCCCTTTTTACCAGCCGGCGCACCAATCCAATCCTGGCGCACCCGCCGCTCTAACCGATAAGATCGTTTATAATTCGGGTTATAACAGCCCTATTCCGATGAAAATGCACAGCATTCGCGCCCGCCTTGTCTTGCTCCTGATCGCGTTTGCCGCGCTGGCGGCGGTCGTATTTGGGACGACTTTCTGGTCGTTAGAAACCCAGAAACAAGACGCCCTGGTGATCAACCTCGCGGGACGGCAGCGGATGCTGCTCCAACAAATGCAGCGCGAAGCTGCACAAATCCCGCAGTCCGGTCACCTGTTTTTCGCTTCCAGCTTGCGGGAAGCAGCCACGGTCTTTGAGCAGACTTTGAACGCCCTGCAACACGGCGGGCTGGCGCCCGATCAGCCGGGTCAGTTCGTGCAAATCCAGCCCGCGGCAAATCCTCAAATCCAGGCTGGTTTGGAAAACCTGCAAACGGATTGGGCTCAGTTTTCCCAGGCGGTTGACGGTCTGCTGAATTTCCCTTCCGCTTCTGAGCGAGTTGCCCAAAACAGCCAGACGATCGACCGCCTCGCCCCCAGTCTGCTGGCGCAAACAGACGCGCTTGTCCGCCAATACGAGAATGACGCCGAAGCAAAGATCGCGCGGCTGCGCCTGGTGCAGGCGGCGTTCCTGCTTGGCGCGATCCTGCTGTTGGGTTTTGGCAACCTGGTTGTCACCCGCTCGGTGACCCAGCCGCTGCAAAATTTGGAACACAGCGCCAACCAGATCAAGGCGGGCGACCTCAACACGCCGATAAGCGTTGACGGTTCGAGCGAAGTCGCCCTGCTCAGCGATACGCTGGAACGCATGCGCCTGGAATTGAAAAACTTGCGCGACGAACTGTTGCAATGGAATGAACATCTCGAACAGCGGGTAGCTCAGCGCACAAACGAGCTCGAAGCATTGAACCAGGTGAGCAGTGAAATCGCTTCGCGGCTGGAACTGCCTTACGTGTTGAACTCGGTGGTTGCCAGGACCAGCCAGCTGCTCGAGGCTGAGACAGTTTTCCTCTGCATGTTAGATGAAAGCGGCGCACGCATGCGTTTACAAGCCACGCGCGGACCGGAAGGAACCATTCAAGCGACCAGCACCTCTGCCTGCCGGCTGCCAGTCAGTCAGGTGCTCAATTCGGATATGGCGCTCAACTGCGGCGCGGACGACTGCCGCGGCGCTTGCCAGATCTTGCATCCACTCTATCGAACCAGCCAACTGGTTGCTCCGCTCCGAAGCGGGCAGAACATCATCGGCGCCCTGTGCGTCGGGAGCCAGAAGGCGGGCGCATTTTCGGCTGAAGCCGAAGCGTTACTGACCCGCCTGGCTGTTATCGCTGCCATTGCCATTGAAAACGCCCGGCTTTACGCCCAAGCCGAGCTTGCCGCAAGCGTGGAAGAACGCCAGTGTATCGCGGCTGAAATCCACGATGGGCTGGCTCAGACGCTGAGCTACTTGCAGCTCCTGGCAGACCAGATCACCCAGAACGTTCAGACGGATCAAAATCAAGAAGCGCTTCGCCAATTGAACCTGATCCAGACCGCCCTGGACCGCGCGCTCGCGGACACCCGCCGCGCCCTCACCCGGCTGCAGGCGCAGGCGCCGCTGCGCGAGGTCCTGCAGGACCAAATCGGGCTGCTGGTCGAAGAGGCTTCGTCCCGCACCAACGCTTCTTTAGAATGGAGCAGCGCCCAGGCAGCCCCGATTGTGTTGCCCCATCAAGACAACGAACAGATCCTGCGCGTCGCCCAGGAAGCGCTCAACAACGCCCGCAAACACAGCCGCGCGGCGCACATCACAGTTTGTCTTGAAGTCCGCGATCGAGAATACGCTCTGACCGTCCAGGACGACGGGCAGGGTTTCGACCCCGAGGGAATCCCGCGGGCGAATGGTCACAACCATTTTGGGTTGAAAATTATGCAAGCCAGGGCTGCCAGGGTCGGCGGGCGGCTTAGCATCGATTCGCGCGCGGGCCGCGGAACCCGGGTAACGCTGATATGGCCGAAAGTCGACTGAAGCCCATCCGCATTCTGCTGGTAGACGATCACGCGCTGTTTCGCGAGGGGCTTGCCGGCATTCTCTCGGCGCAGCCGGACATCGTGGTGATCGGCGAAGCCAATGACGGTCTTGAGGCAGTTGTCATGGCAAGGGAATTGCGCCCCGATCTAATCCTGATGGACATTCAGATGCGCGGCTGCGATGGGCTTGAAGCCACCCAATTGATCAAGAAAGAATTGCCCGAAACAGTCATTGTGATGCTCACCGTTCGGGACGAAGAAGATAAGCTGTTTGAGGCGATCAAGAGCGGCGCCCAGGGGTATTTGCTCAAGAGCATCCGCTCCAGCCAGATGATCGATCTACTCCACGCCGCGATGCGCGGCGAGGCGGCGCTCTCGCCGCTCCTGGCGGGGCGTATGCTCGAAGAATTTCGCCGCCTCAGCAATCAGCAAAACGACCTCCAGCCCGCCCCAGTCGAGCCGCTCACCCAGCGCGAACAAGAGGTGCTGAGCCTGGCTGCGGTTGGGCTGAGCGACAAAGAAATCTCCGCCAAACTTTCGATCAGCCTCTTCACCGCTAAGAGCCATATGCGCAATATTCTGGCTAAACTGCAGGTGAACAGCCGGCGAGAAGCCGCCTGGCTGGCGAAGAACCGCGGAATGCTCTAAAAAGAACTAGTTCTTTTGGCGTTTGTTCTACTCATTTATTCGTTCTTAAAATAAATTAATGAGGGATTCAAATTTCGAGGCGCCTCGGTTAACCTAATCACCAGGGAGTCTGTCGATGAGCGATTCGCGTTATAAAGTAATCACCCCGGATGTAGACTTTTATCGTCAAATGGTGAAATGCCAGCACGCCTGTCCCGTGCACACGGACGCGCGCGGCTATGTCCTGGCAATGGCGCGCCGAGACATCGCCCTAGGTTTCGAGATCGCCCACGATCCTAACCCGCTCTCGACGATTTGCGGCAGAATTTGCGGCGCGCCGTGCGAGACAGCCTGCCGCCGCGGCGTCATTGGACCCGAATTCGAACCGGTCGCCATCCGCCCAATCAAGCGGGTTTTGACCGAGCGGTACGGTCCTGAGCGCCCGCTGCTAAACCTGGACGACCCGCCCTATCCGAAACCCAGCTCAGCCGAGCTGCTGGCGGAGGAGGCGGTGTTCTCCCCGCTGGATGGCAAGCCCGAATTGCCCGGCGAGGGCTCGTTCTACGCTTACTCACGCCTGCGCTGGTCGCTCGACGTGCTCAAGGATCTGGCGGCAACCCCCGGGCGCAAACATGGGCGGGTGGCGGTGATCGGCGCCGGGCCAGCCGGTTTGACAGTTGCCCATGACCTGGCGCTGCTCAAACACCAGGTGGAAATATTCGAAGCCGGACCAACGACCGGCGGGATGGTGCGCTATGGCGTGCCGATCTACCGCATCGATCAGCCGTCCATGGACGCCGAGATTCAATCGATCCTTGACCTGGGCGTAAAAATTCACTTCAACACCCCGATCGGTCAGCAGATCACGCTGGCGGATTTGCGCCAAGAATTCGATGCGGTTTTCTTGGGGATGGGTCTGATGAAGGGTCGCATGTTGGACATCCCTGGGGCAGACTTGGACGGCGTGGTCTCGGCGGTAGACCTGCTGCTCAATTACAACCTGGGGTACAAGGTCGAACTGGGCAAACGCGTGATCGTGGTTGGCGGCGGCGATGTCGCGATGGACGCCGCCCGGACCGCCCTGCGGCTGGGTCAGATCACCAGCGACCAGGCGGCAGACCTCCAACAGACGACGGCGCGCTCTGAGGAAGAATCTGAATCGATGAAGACCGCCCTGGATGTCGCCCGCACCGCCTTGCGGCTGGGGGTCGCGGATGTACAGATCATTTCGCTCGAATCCTGGGAGGAATTGCCGGCTTCACGCTTCGAACTGGAAGAAGCTCTGGAAGAAGGCATCCAGATCAACCCGCGTTTGGGTCCCAACCGCATCCTGGGTGAAAACGGCAAAGTCAGCGGGCTGGAGGTCATCGAAGTCGAGGCGGTTTTTGACGAGACCGGGCGGTTCAACCCGCGCTTCCGGCTCGAGAGCGAGCGCAACCTGGAATGCGATACAGTCATCCTGGCGATTGGTCAGCGCGCCGACCTGGACCTGCTTGGCGGCGCCGACGATATCGTGATCACCCCGCGCGGCTTAGTGCAAATCGATCCCGATACCCTGCAAACCACCGCTTTAGACGTGTTTGCCGGCGGAGATGTCGCGTTCGGTCCGCGCCTGATCATCAGCGCCGTGCGCGATGGTCACCTGGCAGCTTTGGGCATCGAACAGCGCATCCAACAGCGGAAATTAACCAACGGCGTCATCGCAGAGTGGACCGACCTGACCGGGCATTCAATGTTCGCGGACTGGACCCGCATCGAGCGCGCCAAGGTGCCCGGCTTGCCCATTGAACGCAGAACCGGCATCTCGGTCATCGAGCAGGGCTACTCCCCCGACGCCGCCGCCGAACAGGGCAAGCGCTGCCTGGAGTGCAGCGTCAACACGGTTTTTGATGGAACAAAATGCATTTTGTGCAACGGCTGCGTGGATGTTTGCCCCTGGGACTGCCTGAAAATCGTCCGGCTGGATCAGATTCAAGGCGACGAGCGCCTCGATCAGATCGTCGAAAAACACATCCGCCAGCCCTTAGCCGCCGCTGGCGAGCAGACGCTCTCCAGCGTCGCGGCGATGATCAAAGACGATGAGGCTTGTACCCGCTGCGCCTTGTGCGCCAAACGCTGCCCCACCGGGGCAATCACGATGGAAGCTTTCCGTTTTCAGGAAACCCTGGCTTACGAGAGGGAATGATGCCTAACTGGATCCAGACGATTACAAATTCGCGTTTTTGGAAGTCTTTTTTCCGTCACGGCTGGCCCGACAACCCGCTAGACCGTTCGCTGGTGATGTCCTCCAACATCTTCTTTCACCTTCACCCGGTGAAAGTGAGCCGCAAAAGCCTGCGAGCAACTTACTCGTTCGGTTTGGGGGTGATCGCGCTCATTTGCTTCGGGCTCTTATCCCTGACCGGGCTGCTATTGATGTTCTATTACACTCCCACAATCGAGCGCGCTTACACTTACATCCTTACTCTCCAGACGCAAGTGCCGTTTGGTCAATTGCTGCGTAATATGCACCGCTGGGCTGCCCATTTGATGGTCATTGTGGTCGTGCTCCACCTGGCGCGCGTGTTTTACACCGGCGCGTACAAACCGCCGCGCGAGTTCAATTGGGTCATTGGCGTTATCTTATTGCTGTTAACCCTTGCGGCAAGCTTTACAGGCTATTTGCTGCCCTGGGATCAGTTAGCATTCTGGGCAATCACGGTCGGGACGAGCGTCGCCGGTTACGCGCCCGGGGCGGGACCAACCCTGCGCATCTTTCTGCTGGGCGGAACCGAAGTGGGGCAGGAAGCGCTTACGCGCTTCTATGCCTTGCACGTGATGCTGGTCCCGATGGGAATTCTGCTCTTAACCTCCGTACATCTCTGGCGCGTGCGTAAAGACGGCGGTCTGGCAGCCAATCAATCCGATGCAGAGGATCGTTGAAATGAATAAAAGCCGAGTCACCGAGTCGTTTTCCAGAAGCTCATCCAAGACTTATTCGCTGGTAGAGCTGGTGCATCGCGCCCCGACCATGATGGTGGATCACGGACCCGAAAACACCGTCTTCTCCTTCCCGATCGTCGCGCTGATCGAACTGGTGCTGGTCCTGGGAGTTGTCATGGCGCTCTTGTGGATGTCGCTGGGCGTAAACGCTCCGCTCGAGGAAATCGCCAACCCGAACCAGACCACCGACCCGGCGAAAGCTCCCTGGTACTTCATGGGCTTGCAGGAGATGTTGGAACACGGTCATCCAACGCTGATGGCGGTAGTTCTCCCCAGCCTGATGGTTCTTTTCGTGATCCTGATCCCATACCTGGACAACAACCCGCACGGCGCGGGGCGCTGGTTCACCAACCAGCGCGGCAGGAGCCTCACAATCAAGACCGCCCTGTATGTGCTGGTGATCATGCCAATCTACATCTTCCTAGACAGCACATTCCCCCCGCGCGAGCTGTTGCGCGGGGTGCTGCCGGACCTGGTGAGCCAAGTGGTCATCCCGGGCATCATTATGAGCGTCATCGTTTTGCTGCCCTTGATCGTATTGAACCGCCAACAGCCAAACGCGCGTGAAGTCATGCTGGTGCTGTTCACCGTGCTGTTCGTTTCCGCGATTGTGTTCACCGTGACCGGTTTTCTATTTCGCGGTCCAGGGTTCAAGCTTTTTCTGCCCTGGAACATGCCCGGCGGATACAACCCCTTTATGAACCTTTAGCCGGAGGTCGAATATGCGTCAATCAAGCCGCCCCAAAATCACGCGGGCACAATTCTTAAGCCTCACCTGGCTGGGCGCGCTGGTCGTGCTTGCCGGCGAGGCGGTGTTTATGCTCATCAGTTTCATGAAACCCAAGGCAAGCGGCGGCATCGGAGGGTTAGTTTACGCTGGCAAAATCGAAGAATTCCCACCCGGAAGCGTCAACTACATCCTCAGCGGCAAGTTTTACATCGTCCACCCCGCCGGTGGTCTGATGGCTCTCTGGCAGCGCTGCACCCATCTTGGCTGCGCCGTCCCGTGGGCAGAAGCTGAAAACCAATTCCACTGTCCCTGCCATGGATCGTTGTTTAACCAGGACGGGGTGGTTATCGGCGGACCGGCGCCGCGGCCTTTGGATCGGTTTTCCATCGTGATTAAAGATGACGAGGTATGGGTCGATACCAGCAAGCCGATCGAGCGGTCCAATTTTGATCCATCCCAACTGACCCCGGTTTAAAAACAAAAAATGAAAAGCTCATCTGAAAACTACAACACCCTTTTGGTCATTGGTCTGGCGATCACGCTTTTGATCATGGCAGGTCTGGCTTTGTATGCTCTCTTCGAGCCGCAGCGCCTGGCGCATGGACAGGAGCAAATCTTGAGCGCTCGCATCGAACGCGGCGGAGAGATCTTTCAGCAGCAATGCGCCTCTTGCCACGGTTCGCAGGGCGAAGGCGGCGTTGGACCCGCGTTGAACAACCGCGCCCTGCTGAAGATCACCTCCGACAACGCTTTCTTTTCGGTGATCCGCTCCGGCGTCCCCAATACCCAGATGCCAGCCTGGGGGATCGAGTTTGGCGGACCCCTGACCGATGAAGACGTGCGCGACGCGGTCGCATTCATCCGCAATTATGAGGCGACGGCGCCCGAAATCGCCGCGGCGGCGTTTACGCCCGATCCGGTGCGCGGCGCGCTGCTGTTCGACAGCACCTGCGCGATCTGTCACGGTCCAAACGGGTCTGGAGGCGACCGCGCCCCACGGTTGAACGATCCAGCGCGCCTGCAAAAATTCCCCGATGAGTGGTATCGGGGCGTTATTCAGCACGGGCGTCCCGCCCGAGGCATGCCCACCTGGGGAACGGTGCTGTCTCCAAATCAGATTTCCGACCTGGTGGCGCTGACCGCAGCCTGGCGGGGCGGTCAAACGGTAAAACCGGAATACTCCTTCGAAAGCGCTTTAGAAATGGCGATCTTCTCGTTGGAGAACAATGACCCGGAGAGCGCCGCGCTGAACGTGGAGCGCGCGCTCGAGGTTGCCCCGGAAGATGATAAACCCGTGCTCCGCTCCGTGATTGAACAATTGAGCGCGGGAGATCAAGCCGGCGCGCTGGCTCAGCTCGAGGAGCTCCAGGCGGCTCCGGCAGCCAATCCGGCAGAGGGCGCAGTGCTCTTCAGCGCCAATTGCGCTGCCTGCCATGGCGCCCAGGGCGAAGGCGGGATTGGCAAGCCGCTCCAGAACAACCAGTTCATCCAGGGACAATCGGATCAAGACCTGCAGCAGTTTATATTGGATGGAAGAGCCGGCACGGCAATGGTAGGGTTTCAGGGTCGCCTGGATAGCAGCCAAATTAGCAGCATCATCGCGCTGCTGCGCCTGTGGAATCCGTGATCCGCTCTGGCGTCAAACCGGATGAAGAAAAGATCGGTAGTATTGGTGAGCAAGCAGCATATCTGGGGTGAAAGTCTCGAATTTCTCCTTACCAAAACGGACGCGTTCGAGCTGGTTGGATGGTGGGAATACGACGAAAACTTGCTCGAACGCTTGAAAGATTGCCCGCCGGAAATCCTGGTGATCGCCGACGACGAACTTCTCCAAGGTCCGGCAGTCTGCCTCACCGCTGAGATTTTGGCTGAGCTGAGCGATCTGATCATCCTGCACGCTGGTCCGTCCAGCAGCGAGCTGCGAATATTCACCTCCCAAACCTTGCCGGCGCATCAATCCGATCTAATCGCCGCGCTCCTGGACTTAAGAATGCATGCCCTATCTGCCGGACACGTGAATGTCTTAAAGGAGGAAAAGGATTAATGTCTCGAATAGCGCTACCAATTCGACCGTTTTGGAAAGCCGCCATCTGCCTGGCAGGGATGCTCCTCTTGGTCGTGGGCTGGTCGAGTATCGCCTCGGCTAAGTTGATCGCCCAGACTGCCCAGGAAGGCGAGCTCATTTTCAACCAACGCTGCACCTCCTGTCATACGATTGGCGGCGGCACGCTGGTGGGGCCCGATCTGCAGGGGGTAACTGCCCGGCGCGATCTGGCATGGCTCCAGCAGTTCATTCTAGCGCCCGACAAGATGATTGCCGCGGGCGACCCCATCGTCTTAGAATTGATGGCTACGCACAACAACATCCCCATGCCGAACCTGGGTCTCACTCCGACCGAGGTGGACGCGGTGATCGCCTATCTCGAAAGCGCGGGATCAGCCGCCCCCGCAGCGCCCGCCGCGCCGGCTCAGCCGGCTGCCGTCACGGGAGATGCGGCGCGCGGCCAGATGTTATTCAGCGGCGGGTTGGCGCTCCAAAACGGCGGGATCAACTGCATCGCCTGCCACCACGTGCGCACAACCGCCGGGCTGGGAGGCGGCACCCTGGGACCAGACCTCACTCAGGTCTACACGCGTTACGGCGGCGATGCCGGGCTGAGCGCGGTTCTCACAACGCTCCCCTTTCCCAACATGCAAAGCACCTTTGCTACCCGCCCACTGACGCCGCAAGAACAAGCCGACCTGCTGGCGTATTTTCGGGGTTCGTCCCAGGTTGTAGCGGGTGATGTTCCTCAGCGGTCGGGGTTGTTCGTGGGAGTGGCAGCCGTGGGCGCCCTGATCCTTTTTGGCATGATGGCGTTGTTCTGGCCGTTGCAGCGCACCAGCCTCTCGAACAAACTGCGAAAACAGTCTCAATAACAACCGGAGAACTCGTATGAAGAAATGGACTCGAGAAATCACCTCGCCCAGCGAGCAGAAATGGGAAGAATTTTATCGTAACCGCTTCCAACACGATCGGCGCGTGCGCACCACGCACGGCGTCAACTGTACCGGCAGTTGCTCCTGGGAGGTCTACGTCAAAGACGGCATTGTCACCTGGGAATTGCAAGCGACGGATTATCCGCAACTCGAGGACGGTTTGCCGCCCTACGAGCCGCGCGGCTGCCAACGCGGCATCAGCTATTCATGGTATCTCTACAGCCCGCTGCGGGTGAAATACCCCTATCTGCGCGGCACGCTGATGGATCTGTGGCGGCAGGCTCGGGCGGAATACCCGGACCCGGTGCAAGCCTGGAAAGCCATCGTGTCCGACACGGTTAAACGGCGCAGCTACCAGCAAGCGCGCGGCAAGGGCGGCTTCCGCCGCTCATCTTGGGACGAAGTCCTGGAACTCATCGCGGCTTCGATCATTCACACCATTCAAGAGTATGGTCCCGACCGGATCATCGGCTTTTCACCCATCCCGGCAATGTCGCAGGTCAGTTATGCCTCGGGGGCGCGGTTTCTGACGCTGCTCGGCGGCGTGGTCATGAGCTTTTACGACTGGTATTGCGACCTGCCGCCCGCCAGCCCGGAAGTCTGGGGCGAACAGACCGATGTGCACGAATCGGCAGACTGGTTCAACGCGCGCTTTATCGCCGTGATGGGCTCGAACCTGAACATGACCCGCACGCCCGACACGCACTTCATTTCGGAGGTGCGCCACGCCGGGGCAAAGCTGACCGTTTTCTCGCCGGATTTCTCGCAAGTGGCTAAATATGCCGATTATTGGATCCCTGTCCACCCGGGGCAAGACACCGCGTTTTGGATGGCGGTCAATCACGTCATCCTGAAAGAATTCTTCCACGAGCGCCAGGTCCCTTATTTCATTAACTATGTAAAGCAATACACCGACTTGCCATTTTTGATCGAGATCGACGGGAGCCGCCCCAGCCGCTATCTGCGAGCCAATGAACTGGCAAGGTACCGCGACGTGGAAAACGGCGATTGGAAGCTAACCATTTGGGACAAAGAAACCGCCCAGCCATGCATGCCCAAAGGCTCGATCGGCTTTCGCTGGGCGCAGAAAGAGCGCGGCAAGTGGAACCTGGAATTGAAGGACGGGTTATCCGATGCCCCAATCGACCCAGAGCTGAGTTTCTTGAACAAACACGACGCTGTTGTGGAAGTCGAATTCGACGATTTTACGGACGGATCGACAGTGCGCCGCGGCGTGCCGGTGCGCCACATCGAAACCGGCCGGGGCAGGATCGCCGTTACCACCGTCTTCGATCTGCTGATGGCGCAGTTCGGGGTGGAGCGCAACCTGCCCGGCGAGTACGCTCAGGACTACGCCGAAGACCAGCTGTACACCCCCGCCTGGCAGGAGAAATTCACCGGCATCCATCGCGACACGCTGATCCGCTTCGCCCGCGATTGGGCGACTAATGCCGAACAAACCGGGGGTAAGAATTTAGTCATCATCGGCGCCGGCGCAAACCACTGGTATCACAACAATTTGCTTTACCGCTCCGCCATCACCGCCCTGATGCTGACCGGCAGCGTGGGCGTCAACGGCGGCGGTTTGGCGCATTACGTGGGTCAGGAGAAACTGGTGAACCAGGCTTCCTGGAGCGCGATTGCTTTTGCCAGCGATTGGGGAATAGCACCCCGCCAGCAAAATACCCCCTCATTCCACTACGTTCATTCGGATCAATGGCGCTATGAACGCGGGTTTGCGGCTTACGACCGCCTCCCCGGCAATGGTCATCGGGACCACACCATCGATCACCAGGTGCGCGCCGTCCGGCGGGGCTGGCTGCCTTTCTTCCCCCAATTTGACCGCAGCCCGCTGCAGATCGTGCGCGATGCCCAAGACCGCGGCGCAGAAACCGATGCCGAGATCATTCAATATGCCGTCGACCAGTTAAGCCAGGAACGCCTGCATTTTTCGGTCGAGGATCCCGATGCGCAGGAGAACTGGCCGCGCCTGTGGTTCATCTGGCGCGGCAATGCAATTGGAACGAGCGCCAAAGGTCATGAGTATTTCTTGAAGCATTATCTGGGCACGCACACCAATACCATCGCGCCCGAACTGGCAGAAGGTCACACCAGCGAAGTGAGCTTTCGCACCCAGGGTCCAACTGGGAAGTTCGATTTGGTGGTGGATTTAAATTTCCGCATGGACACCTCCGCTTTATATTCGGACATCATCCTGCCCGCCGCCACCTGGTACGAAAAGGACGATCTGAACACCACCGATATGCACTCGTACATCAACCCCATGCAAGCTGCGGTGCCGCCTTCGTGGGAATCCCGCAGCGATTGGGACATCTATAAAGCGCTGGCGGCTAAGCTGAGCCAGCTCGCCCAGGTTCACCTGCCGGCGCCCATCAAGGACATCGTGATGCTCCCGCTGCACCATGACACGCCCGACGAATTAGCCCAGCCCGAGGTGCGCGATTGGAAAACCGGCGAAGTCCAACCGATCCCTGGAAAAACGATGCCGAAGTTCAGAGTCGTCGAGCGCGATTATACCAACCTCTACGAGCAGTACATCAGCCTGGGCGCCGGCGTCGAAAAGAACGGGGTGACCGCCCATGGCTTGCAGATCAAGGTGGATGATGAGTACCAGAAGCTGCTCGCCCGCCAGCCGCACAGCTTTGCCGGCAAAGCTTATCCTTCTTTGTACGAGGCGCGCCAGGTAGCTGAGGCAATCCTGGCGCTGGACCCGGCTTCCAACGGTGAACTGGCTTATCGCGCCTTCGAAGAAGAACAACACAAGACCGGCCTCCAGCTTACGGATCTCGCCGACGGCTTGCGGGATATCCGGATCAGCTTTTCGGACATCGTTACCCAGCCGCGGCGGGTGCTCACCAGCCCAACCTGGTCGGCGATCATCACCAAGGGGCGCGCTTACTCACCCTTCACCCTGAATACCGAGCGACTGATCCCCTGGCGCACGCTGACCGGACGGCAGCACTTCTACCTCGACCATGCCTCTTATCTGGATTGGGGCGAACAACTGCCTACTTACAAGCCGCGCCCGGATCACACCATGCTGGATGAGACCCAAAAAAGTTTGATGGAAGCCCAGGGCAAGCTGCTCAATTACATCACCCCGCACGGCAAGTGGAGCATCCACTCCACTTATTCGGATAACCTGCGCATGATGACGCTCTCACGCGGCGGCTATCCGGTCTGGCTCAACGACAAAGACGCCGCCGAGATGGGCATCCACGATAACGATTGGGTCGAGCTTTTCAACGATAACGGGGTGTTCGTCCAGCGGGCGATCACCTCGGCGCGCATCCCCACTGGCACGGTGTTCGTCTATCACGCTACCGAACGCACCATCGGGGTACCGAAATCGCCTTTGCGCCACAAGCGGGCGGGGATGAATAACTCGCTCACCCGCGCGCGCTTGAAGCCGGTGCTGATGGCTGGAGGCTATGCCCAGTTTACGTATTTCTTCAATTATTGGGGACCGACCGGCGTAAATCGAGATACGTTCGTCTTCCTGCGCCGGTTGGATCACGTCGAATGGTAACCGGTCACTCAGCCGGCTTAATGGTTAACCCTTGAACGCATAGGAGATTTGCTGATGAACATTCGAGCCCAAATGAGCATGCTCTTTCATCTGGATAAATGCATCGGCTGCCACACCTGTTCCGTTGCCTGCAAGAATCTGTGGACCGACCGCAAAGGCGCCGAATACATGTGGTGGAACAATGTCGAAACCCGCCCCGGGACGGGCTATCCCACGCAATGGGAGAACCAGGAGCATTATAGAGGCGGCTGGGAAAAGAAAAACGGCGCGCTCGACTTGCGCCTGCATTCCCGGGCAAAGGGCTTAGCCAAACTGTATTACAACCCCGCCCTGCCCAGCCTGGAAGATTACTACGAGCCGTTCACGTTTCGCTACCAGGACCTCTTCAACGCGCCAGCCGGCGACGACCAGCCGACCGCGATCCCGATCTCTCTGATCACCGGCGAACCCCTGGAGATCAAGACCGGACCCAATTGGGACGACGACCTCAGCGGATCGAATATCTATGCCCGCAACGATCCCTCTATGGAGGACGTGCCGCCAGAAATCCGCGCCCAACTGGACGAACTGGAGCGGGTGGTGTTCAATTACCTGCCGCGCATCTGCAACCACTGCCTCAACCCGGCTTGCGTTGCTGCCTGTCCCTCCGGCGCAATCTATAAGCGCGCGGAAGACGGCATCGTGCTGGTCAATGAGAATAAATGCCGCGCCTGGCGAATGTGTATCGCCGCCTGCCCGTATAAAAAAGTCTTCTATAACTGGGCGACCGGCAAGTCCGAAAAGTGCATCCTGTGCTTCCCACGCCTGGAAACGGGACAGGCTCCGGCTTGCGCCCATTCCTGTGTCGGGCGGATCCGTTATATGGGCGTGTTGCTATACGACGCCGATAAAATCCCTGAAGCTGCGCTCGTACCAGATTCAGAACTGGTCGCAGCGCAGCGAGCTGCCATCCTGGATCCGTTCGATCCGCAGGTCGTTTCCGACGCCCGAGCCAGCGGGGTTCGGGAAGACTGGATCGAGTTCGCTCAGAAGTCCCCCGTCTATAAATTCCTCAAGCAATGGGGGCTTGCCCTGCCGCTGCACCCTGAATTTCGCACCATGGCGATGATGTATTACATCCCGCCGCTTTCACCGGTTGTCAGTTTGATCGAAGACGGTTTGGTGCGCCTGGATTTGGCACCCGAGCAACACGACTTCGAACTATTCCAACGCCTGGACGCGGCGCGCCTGCCGGTTCAATATCTGGCAAACCTCTTTGCGGCTGGTAATGAGCAGCCGGTTCGCTATTCTCTGCGCAAGATGTTAGCTGTGCGCCTGTACATGCGGCGCAAATCTTTGCAGCAGGAGATCGACCAGGCGACCCTGGCTTTGTTGACCGACGCTGGAACGAACCCTGCGGAAGCGGAGGAAATCTACAAGCTAACCACCTTGCCTTCGTTGAGCGAACGCTTTGTGCTTCCGCCCTATCACCGGGAAATGACGATTGAAGCCTATCGCGATCCGCTGACACAAAAAGGCGCGACCGGTCTGGGCTATTTGCAGCCCCCGGCGAGAGGCGAGTGATGGGTATCTTTGCATTGCTGGCTGATGCCATGGAATACCCGCGCCCCGGCGGGTTGGACAACCTGGAGGCGCACCGGCGCGCTTTGCAAGGGTCGCCCTTCGACAAGCCTTTGCAGGGTTTTTTTCAGGCAATCAAGAAACTCGAGTTGAGTGAATGGGAGGAAGAATATACCCGCACCTTCGATCTGAGCCCGGCGGTTGCGCCGTATGTCGGTTTTCAGGTCTGGGGAGAAAGCTACGAGCGCGGCAATTTCATGGCGCTGGTCAGCCGCGAGTTACAGGCTTTGCAGATCGATCCGGGCAGCGAACTGCCCGACCACCTCGCGCCGGTGTTTCGTTATCTGGACGCTGCGGCAGTTCCGCACGCAGAAATCGTCCAGGCGCTGCGCCCAGCCTTGCAGCGAATGGCAGAAATATTAAATAAAAACCAGGCGAAAAACCCGTATTCGGCGTTATTGCAAACAGCCGTCCTGGCATCCAATGAGCTGCCTGTGAAAAGTTAGATTGGATTCGGCTACGCCTGGATCAGCAGGCTTACAAATTTATTGAAAAGATAGGAGTTAACGTGTAATGAAAGCTACTCAAGCTCTCATGGATGAGCATCGCGTCATTGAACGGATCATTCTGGTGCTCGAGACCGCCGCTCAAAACCTCGAACAAGGTCAGCCTGTGCGGCCCGGCTTGTTTATCGAAGTTACGGATTTTATCAAGGGTTTTGCGGACGGCTGTCATCACCAAAAAGAAGAAGGCATCTTGTTTAAATCTCTAGAGGAGAACGGAATGCCCGTTCAGGGCAGCCCAATCGGCGTGATGCTGTTCGAGCATGAGCAGAGCCGGCAGTTCACCCGCGACTTGCGGGAAGCTGCCCAGCGGTTGGAAGTCGGCGACAAAGCCATGACCAGCAAGGTGATCGAAAACGCGGTGGGTTATGCGGCGCTGCTCCGGCAGCATATCATGAAGGAAGATCAGATTCTTTTCCCCATAGCGGATCAGATGATCCCGCAGGAAAAACACGAACAAATTTGGGACGATTTTGAGAACTTCGAACACGAAGAGACGGGCGAAGGCGTCCACGAGAAATATCTGGCGCTCGCCGACCGGCTGACACAGGAAGTCAGCCTATGATCGACCGCTGCACGCGCGCGGTCCTGCTGACAATCCGGACCTGCCAATAACCGACCTGGAGGCAGAAAATGAATTTCAACACATTGCTTTTCATGATTTTCCCGTATGTATCGATCGCGATTTTTATTATTGTGACGATCTACCGCAGCATTTTCCGACCGTTCACCGTGTCGAGTCTTTCGTCCCAGCTTCTGGAGCGCCGCTGGCTCTATTGGGGTTCGATCTCGTTTCACTGGGGGGTGGCGCTGATCCTGACGGGTCATCTGCTGGCGCTGCTGGTGCCGCAGAGTCTGGTGATCTGGAATGCAGCCCCTCTGCGGTTATACCTGCTGGAACTGACCGCGTTGGCGTTGGGCATCTGGTGCCTGGCTGGGTTGGTCGTTTTGACCTGGCGCCGGTTGAGCAACAAGCGTATCCGGGTTGTGACCACGCCTATGGACCTGGTCATCATGGTGCTCTTGCTGGCTTCTGTCATCACCGGCGTGACCATTGCCATCGTGTACCGGTTTGGTTCTTACTGGTTCACCAGCGTTTTTTCGCCCTATCTGTGGTCGATCCTGACGCTGCAGCCGCAGCCGGCGATTATCGCGCCGCTGCCCTGGGTGATTCAACTGCACATGCTGAATTTCTTCGTTTTACTGGCGGTCCTCCCGTTTAGCCGCCTGATCCACATTCTCACTTATCCACTGGGTTATCTCTTGCGACCCTGGCAAATCGTGGTCTGGTATCGCCGGGTGACTCGTCTAGATCCGCGGGTTTGAAAAGCCGGGTTGCACCAAGGAAAAGTATGCAAAATCAGATAGACGCTTCTCGCCGCACTGAATATCAGACAAAATTGTTTCTGGCGGGTCTCTTCCTGGCAGCCTTTGCAGTTTTTATTCTCACGCAAAATGCCCGCCAGTTCAGCCCATCCATCTTCGATTTGGCGCTGCTCAGCCTGGCAACATTTCGGCTGGGACGGATGGTGGCTTATGACACGGTTTTCGAACCGCTTCGCGCCCCCTTTTGCGTTACCGTTCCGGATTCCACCGGCGCGGGCGATACTGTAGAGCCGAAAGGAACCGGCGCCAGATACGCCATGGGGCAGTTGCTTTCGTGTCCGCTTTGTTCAGGCACCTGGATTTCGGCAGGCTTGATTTATGCGCTGTATTTCCTCCCAACGCCAACGAGAGCCTTTCTGTTCATCATCGCTGCCGTTGCAATCGCCGAGATGCTCGGTTCAGTGACGGAGGCGTTGAGCTGGTCGGGGCAGCTCGCGCGCGCCCGCAGCGGTGCCGTGCTCAATCAAAAAAAAACGAACCATTCTGCAATCAGCGTTCACCCGGTTCGGATGAAACCTCGGAGGCATCATAATGGAATATTCAGGCAACCCGGATAGAGGGCTCTTCGGCGCTACTTTAGGCTTCTTCGTCGGTTTTGCATCCGTCGCATTGTTTGGCGCAACCGCGAGCAAGTTCAACGAGGTGATGCAGTTGTCTCCGGTGATGATCGGGGTGCTGGTCGCGATCCCTTCACTCTCCGGTTCTTTGCTGCGCATCCCTTTTGGCGCCTGGGTAGATGTGGTAGGCGGTCGCAAGCCATTCCTCGTCCTGCTCTGGTTGTCGGTGGCAGGCATGGCGGGGCTGCTTGGCGTGACCCATTTCCTCTATCCCGAAAAGTTGAACGCCGCGATGCTTCCGCTGGTGCTTACGTTGGGCTTTCTCTGTGGCTGCGGAATCGCCACATTCTCAGTGGGCATCAGCCAGGTTTCTTACTGGTTTTCCCAAAAACGGCAGGGAACCGCCCTGGGTATCTATGCGGGGCTTGGAAATCTGGCGCCGGGCATTTTCTCGCTGATTCTGCCTTTTGCCATCACCGGGTTAGGTCTGTCGGGCGCATATCTAGCCTGGCTCATTTTTCTGCTGATCGGAACCGTGCTGTATCACATCTTCGGATTGAACGCGCCTTACTTTCAATTCCGGGCGCAGGGCGCCTCGCCCGAAAAAGCCCATGCGCTGGCGCGTGAAGCGGGGCAGGAGATCTTTCCTAAAGGGAATTCGCTGCAAAGCCTGGCGATGGCGGGGCGCAACCCGAAGACCTGGATGCTGGTTCTGATCTATTTCACGACTTTCGGGGGCTATATCGCGCTGACCGCCTGGTTCCCCACTTATTGGAAGTCCTATTACATGACCACGCCCGTAATGGCAGGTATGCTGACCGCCATGTTCTCCCTGCTCGCCTCTTTGATCCGCGTGGGCGGAGGGTCGATCTCGGATCGATTGGGCGGCGTTCGCACGCTTGAGTTCGCTTTAATCGGGCTGCTGATCGGCGCGCTGGTTCTGGTATTCGCATCCAGCTATGCGCTGAGTATCACCGGCGCATTGATCATGGGCATTGGAATGGGCATTTCGAACGCCGCGGTGTTCAAGTTAATGCCGCAGTATGTCCCGAACGCAGTCGGCGGCGCCTCCGGCTGGATCGGCGGGCTGGGCGCGTTTGGCGGCTTCCTCGTGCCGCCTGTCTTGGGCATAATGGTGCGCAATCTGGGATCACCCGGATATGCGACCGGCTTCGTCCTGTTTGTCATTTTGGGAGCCGTGTCGCTCGCCCTCACCTACGTGCTCAGCCGGCGCTCCGAGGCGCACGCCTGATCCGCGGAAACTAAAACAAACCGCTAGATTATGGCTGGAAAATAAAAAAACCGGGGCGCTGGCGGATCTGGCTTACGACGCCGAGAACCATCTGGTCTCGGTGAGCGGCGCGGCAACAGCCAGCTTCGTCTACAACGGGAACGGGCAGCGGGTGAAATCGACGGTGGCGGGGGTGACGACCGCCTTTATTGGCAACTACTACGAATGGCGCGGCAGCGCGGCGGCTTCGGTGAAGTATTATTACGCCGGCGGGACGCGCATTGCGATGCGCACGGGGGGCGAAACGCCGAAGTACCTGTTGGGCGACCACCTGGGCAGCACGAGCGCGCTGGTCAACGCGGACGGGAGCGGGCTGCAGATGCAGGGCTACGTGCCCTGGGGCGAACCGCGCTTCAGCGGCGTGGGGACGGAGTACCAGTATACCGGGCAGTACCGGCAGCAAGCCCTGGGATTGGACTACTTCAACGCCCGCTGGTACGACCCATGCTGGCGCGCTGGGCGCAGCCGGACAGCCTTGTGCCGCTGGCGAGCCAGGGCGTGCAGGCGTGGGACAGGTATGCGTTTGTCAACAATAATTCCATCAGGTACAACGATCCGGGAGGGCATTACGCCTGTGGAAGGGATTCGGGGATGGAAGGGGGATGCACTAATGAAAATGATCCTTTCACACGGCAAGAATTAGAAGATGCGATTGAATATAATTATGATAGGAGTTACGCAGTTGCCTCCAAGGTGATACTCGGATGAGCCAGATAAGACTTGATCGCCGAACGAATAATGCCGGTTTTGGCATCCAACCAGGAAATACCTGTCTGCAGCCGATAGGCTTCCAGGCGCACAAAAGCACGGATTGCCAGGCCGATATGGTTGCGCTGCGAGACTTCCAGTCGATACTGCCCGCGCTCGATCCCAGTGAACTGCTTCAGGCCACGATGGTAGACTTCGATCTGCCAGGCATCCAGGGCATACCAAGCCGCTTGTTCGATGGTCATATCCAGCCGGCTAGTGGCCCAATATTCCGCGTCGCCGTTTTTGGCGACTGTCCGAAACACCTTGATCCAGCCATAGCCCTTGAGATGCACCTCCAAACCTTGTGGAGGGATGAAGATCTCGCGGATCGCCCGGTTGCCGCTACGATCGATGCTCACCTCCCGGTTCTCCTTCAATTGGGTCAGCCAGTGCCAGCCAAAGGAGCGTACCAGCTTCAGGTTCGGCAGCCCCGCATACCAGCTGTCAAATGCCACCAGTTCCGGCTCGAAACCGCGCTCGTGAGCTTGCTCGATCATCTGTTGAAAATGGTCGTTCTTGCTCAAGCCATCCTGACTTTTGTTGTAGATGCGAAAGTCGCACGGCAAACGGCAATCCCGGTCGGTCCACACCAAGGAAATCAGATTGATCCCCTGGACTACCCCATGATGCTTGCCCGACCAGTGCCGAGTGACCAATGCCATATGTTGGGCGTAGGGCTTGTCCAGGGTGCTGTCATCGATCACCAATACTCCTTGCTTCATGTTCATCAGCGGTCGAACTTCTTGCCACAAACCCTGGCTGTCGGGCGGCAATCGCTGCAGCAGGCGCGTGTAAGCGTCATGCGCTGGAGCTCGCTCTTCAGCCGGGTGTGTTTGAGAGGCTTCTACGCTGCTAAACACTTTTTGAGCGGCGATCAGAAAGTTGATGTAGTCCATTTCATCGCATTTGGGCGGATTCATGCTCGTAGTTTAGCATGCCCCTGCTCAACTGCGTAACTCCTA
>MWTA01000081.1 GCA_002050125.1 Anaerolineae bacterium UTCFX2
CGGCATCACCTTGCGGAAACCGCCCAGGTTGGGTATCTCGCGCGTGTGCGTCTGATCGTAAACCATCCCGACGACAGCGAAGAAAAGCGCCGTCATCACACCGTGCGAGAACATTTGGACGCCCGCGCCCAGCATGCCTTGCTTGTTCAGGGTGGCGAACCCCATGGCAACCAGCCCCATGTGCGACACCGATGAGAAACCAATGACGTACTTGAAGTCAGATTGCACGCTGGCAATAAACGCTCCATAGACGACGTTGACCAGCGTCAGACCAATGATCCACCACATGTGGGTCTTGGCGCCTTCCGGAAGCAGCATGATCCCGACCCGCAGCGCGGCGAAAGCGCCCAGCTTCATCAGCACGCCGGCGTGGAACATCGAGACGGCAGTGGGCGCGGCAACGTGACCATCGGGGCTCCAGTTGTGAAACGGGAAGATGCCGCCCAACACGGCAAAGCCGAAGAAAACAAAGGGGAAGACAATGCGCTGGAACTCAGGCGAGAAGCCAGCCTGCTCCAGCGCGATCATATCGAACGTCCCCAGTCCCGAGACGAAGTACATCATCAGCGCGCCGACCAGCGCCACAACCGAGCCGATAAACAGGTACAGGGTCAGCTTCATGGCGGCATATTCGCGCGTTACCTTCCAGCCCCAAATCGAAATCAGCAGGTACATTGGGAAGACGGCAATTTCATAAAAGAAGAACAACATGAACAGGTCCAGGGCGACAAACACGCCGAACACCCCGGTCGCCAGGATGAACAAAAAGGCGAAAAATTCGCGCGGCCGGTCATCGATCCCCCACGAAATCAGCACGCCCGTGAACATCACAATCCCGGTCAACAAGATCAGCGGCGCATTCATTCCGTCTAACCCAACGTGGTAAGAAATCCCCAGCGCCGGCAGCCAGGTATATTTCTCGACAAACTGATAGCCTCCCACCGCAATGTCGTAGGAGAAGTACGCCCAGAGCGAAAGCAGCAGGGCAAGCAACCCCGCCGCAAGCGCCGCCACGCGCACTTCGGCTTTGCGATCCTCCGGAATGAGCAAGATCAACAGCCCGGCGACAATTGGAGTGAAGACGATAAAACTAAGAATTGGGAATTGCATCGTTCACCTCGTTACGTAGACGCAGCTCGTATCCCGTATCAGAACCACATCGCGACAGCATGGTTGATGACGTTCAAAATCCAGGCAGGCGTGACCCCGATCCAAAGCATCAGCACCATCAGCGGCACGATCACCAGCAATTCCCTGGCGTTGATCTCTGTGATGTGCCCTGCCCAATGCTCGTTGAGCGGACCTTGGAGCACTTCCTTGATCGCTTTCAAGATATATGCGCCGGTGAAGAACAGCCCGATCATTGCCAGGGCAGTGTACAGGGTAAAGATCGGCCACGACCCTCGCACCACCAGGAACTCGGAAATGAAGCCGTTCAGCCCGGGCAAGCCCAACGAAGCCATGGAGGTGAAAATTAAAACGCCTCCATATACGGGGATCAGTGGGAACAAGCCGCCGTATTCTTGCAGATCGCGGGTGTGGGTGCGCTCATAGATCACCCCCACCAGGAAGAACATCCCCGCCGCGGACAGCCCATGGTTGAACATCTGTAAGACCGCCCCGTTCAGCGCCAGGTTGGCGCTCAGCGCTAACGGTTCGCTCTCGACGCCCAGCGTGTAGGCGGCGGCGGCGATGCCCAGAACCACAAAGCCCATGTGATTCACCGAAGAATAAGCCACCAGCCGCTTGAAATCGCGCTGCCCCCAAGACGCCAGCGCGCCAAAAATGATCGCCATCACTGCCAGGAAGCCCAGCGCCCCGGCATAGGTGCGCGACTCAACCGGGTAAAGCGGCAGAACCAGCCGCAAAAAGCCATACGCGCCCAATTTCAAGAGCACGCCCGCCAGGATCATCGAACCAGCCGTTGGCGCTTCGGTATGCGCGTCTGGCAGCCAGGTGTGGAACGGCCAGATCGGCACCTTGATCGCAAAAGCGATCGCAAACGCCCAGAAGGCGATCGCCTTTACCGTCCCGGTGGACATGCCAAACAGCGTCCCATCCAGCGCCGTCCAGCGAGCGAAGAGTTCGGGGATATCGAACGTGCCCGAGACCACGCCGATCATCTGGATCGCCAGCAGCAAGCCGAGCGAACCAGCCATGGTATAGATCATGAACTTAAATGAGGCATATATGCGGGCAGGCACTTTGCGCCCTCCCCAAATCTCGCGTTCGCCTTTTTCGCTGCCCCATTGGTTGATCAGGAAGTACATCGGCACCAAGCCGAATTCCCAGAAGACGAAGAAGAGCAGCAGATCCAGCATCAGGAACACGCCCAGCATGCCCATCTCGAGCAGGAAGAACAGCGCCATGTAGGTCTTGATGCGCTCTTTGATCGTGAAGGAAGCCAGGATCGCCAGCGGGGTCAACAGCGTAGTCAGCAAGACCATCGTGAGCGAGATCCCGTCGACGCCTACATGGTACGAGGAATTGATTGCGCTGTACCAGAACACCTTCTGCTCAAACTGGAAACCGGGTTGTCCCGGGTTGAAGCTCATCCACAACACGAGCGAAAGCGCCAGAGGGATGAAGCTAAGCACGAAGGCGACCCAACGGATCAGCTTCTCCTGGTCCTCCGGCAAAATCATCACGACCAACGCTGCCAGGACCGGGGTGAACAGGATCAGGGTCAAGAGATTGTTCAGAATAAGTTCCATCAATCGCTCCCGTAGAGATCGCTCTCTATCAGAATTTCTAGCGCACTCTCACTAAATAAAAGAGGAAAACGCTGAATACTGCCAGGCTCACCAGCGCCAGGATCATATATTGTTGAACGCGGCCCGTCTGGATCGTTTTGAAGGTGCCGCCCAGCTTCTTGGCGCCTTCGCCCACCAGATCCGCCGAACCGTTGACAATCGGTTTGTCGATGGCGTTGCGCAGAAAATTGCCGATGACGCCGGAGATGTAGGCGAACCAGTGCAGGATCCCGTCGATCACCTTTTGATCCATCCAAGAGGAGGTGAACGTCTCCGCCAGCCAGAACGCCGGGGCAACAAAGATCTTCTGGTACAGTTCGTCGAAATAATACTTATTTTTGAGCCAGCGGTAGAGCGACGCGCCCAGCCGGTGCTCGACCGGGTCCTTTTCGCCCAGGCGCGCTGCGCGGTAGGTAATGTACCCCAGCGCCAACCCTCCCAGCGAAACCACCAGCGACGTCAGTAAAGGCACCCAGGAGAACTTCAGCGCTGCGGGATGTTCCAACAGCGTCCCGCTGACAAAATCATGGAACCAGTTGGGGACGATCCCGCCGATGAGCGGAAACTCGCGGGGGATGCCCACCCAGCCAAGACCGATAGCAAATACCGCCAGGATCACCAACGGCAGGGTCATCGTCCATTTCGACTCAACTGCGTGATCCGCTTCTTTGGTGCGCGATTCGCCCAAGAAGGTCAGCGTGATCTGGCGCATGGTGTAGAAGGCGGTCATCAGCGCGGCGAGCGCCAGCACGACGAACACCAGCGGCGCGTGCGCCCAACTGTCTGCCAGGATTTCATCTTTGGACCAGAAACCGGCGGTGACGAGCGGGAAACCCGCCAGCGCCAGACCGCCGATCAGGAAAGTCCAGAAGGTAACCGGCATTTTCTTGCGCAAGCCGCCCATGTTGGTCATGTCCTGCGGGTCGATCTGATGATCCCCGGTGTGCAGCACCCCATGCTCCATACCGTGGATGACCGAACCGGAACCCAAAAAGAGCAGCGCCTTGAAAAAAGCGTGGGTTACCAAATGAAACGCCGCCGCGACAAATCCGCCGATCCCCAGCGCGGCGACCATGTAGCCCAGTTGAGAGATGGTCGAATACGCCAGCACGCGCTTGATGTCGTTCTGCGCCACCGCGATGGTTGCCGCGAACAGCGCGGTAAAAGCGCCGATAAATGCCATGAACGTCATTGGCGGCGTGAGACCGTGCCCGGCTTCCAACCCGGCAGACATCAGCGGATACATCCGGATCACCATATAAACGCCTGCCGAGACCATCGTAGCGGCATGGATCATCGCCGAGACGGGCGTGGGACCTTCCATCGCATCCGGAAGCCAGACGTGCAGCGGCCATTGGGCAGACTTGCCAATCGTGCCGATAAAGAGCAGGATCCCGATCAGCGAAGCCGCGGAAAGACCTACGATATAAGACGGGGTTCCGGCGAGCATTGCGAGCGTCTGCGGGTTGTAAAGAATCTCCCGGAAATTGAGCGTGCCGGTGTTGGCATACAGATAGGCAATTCCCAGCAGCATGAACACGTCGCCCACCCGGGTGGTGAGGAAAGCCTTGATCATCGCTGCCCGGGCGGAGGGTTTGCCATACCAGAAACCGATCAACAGATACGAGCATAAGCCCATGATTTCCCAACCAACGAACAGCGTCAGCAGGTTGTCGGAGAGCACCAGCAAGTACATTCCAAACGCAAATAAACCGATGAACGCGAAAAAGCGCGAATACATCGGTTCGACCGAAGGCACGCGCTGCGCACGACCGTGAACATCCCGAACGGTTGCGCCGTGCGGCGGCAAGCCAGCCCGGTCGTGATCGCCCTTGGGCTGCCCGAAATTGTGATAACCCACGCTGTAGATGAAAATCATCAGCACGGTCCAGGCGACAAAGAAGAGCGACACGACGGTGAGCGGATCGACCAGAAGACCGATCTTAAACCAGGACGTGCCCGTGGGAAACCAGTGATAAGGCGCGGTTGTGAACGGGTGTTCGCCAAAGTGTTCGATTTGTACCGCCCGGAACAAAACCAACATACTTCCAATAAACGAAAGAATAGCCGCCCCCACCGCGATGGTATGGCTGAGACTTTTGCTGCGGTAGGTAAATAAAACGATCAGGAAAAAAGCCAGGATCGGCGGCAGGGGTATGAGCCAAAGCAAAGTTTCTGTCGTCATAGAGGATCCTCTCTCTGATAATCAGATGGGATGCTGTCTAAATTCATAAACCGGCGCCTTACCACTTCATTAAGTCGATCTGGTCAGCCGCAATCGTCCCGCGCCGCCGGTAAATGGAAATGAAGAGCGCCAGACCCACCGCGACTTCTGCGGCGGCAACGGCAAACACGATCACTGCAAACACCTGACCGCTGATCATCTCGGGCATCCGGTAGCGCCAAAACGCGACCAAGTTCACATTGACCGCGTTGAGCATCAACTCGATACCCATCAGGATCGCAATGGCGTTTTTGCGCGCCAGCACGCCAAACAAGCCAACCGAGAAAAGCCCTGCGGCAAAGATCAAATAAAAGGATAATGGAATCATCGTTCCTCCGGCTTTCTTTCCCAGGCGATCACGATCGCCCCGATCAGCGCCGCCAACAACAGCACCGAAGCCAGTTCAAACGGCAGCGCATATCCATTCGAAGCCACCAATGCCTTGCCCAGTTCCGCCACCGAATCGAAGCGCGCGTCCAGCGGCTGAGCTTGAACGTGGAAGCCGGGCCAGCTAACAATCGCCCACACCAGAGCGGCAAACACCAACGCTGAGATTCCCAGCGCCCAGCCCCAGTTCTCATTGAATCGCGACCCGATTTCGAGTGCGTTCCGCTGGGTGAGCATGATGGCGAAGATGATCAGGATCACGATTGCCCCGATATAGATTACCACCTGGACGACCGCCAGGAAACCTGCCTGCAGCAGCCCAAACAAGATCGCCACCCCAAACAGCGCTACGACAAGCCACAGCGCGGCGTGAACCAGGTTGCGGGCGGTCACGACCATCAGGGCACTCCCCAGTGTGATCACCGCCACAATCAAGAAAATGATTAGAGAAACCGTTATCATTTTTTCTCCCAGCAAAGTCAGGAAGTCTGCTCCACCCGCGCCGCGGGAGGCGCATCCGGAATGGCAATTGGACGCTCATCCCCGACCCGCTTGCGCTCACGGCGAGCATAAGTGCGCAGCAGCGTCAGGGTGATCCAGACCACCAGCAGGTTGGCGATCAGCATCCCCAGCATATAGAGCAGCGTGCCCGGCTCTCCCAGCAG
>MWTA01000022.1 GCA_002050125.1 Anaerolineae bacterium UTCFX2
TACCAGCCTTGGAACGATCACGGCAAGCAGTTAATATGTTTATAATGTATAATCAGCCCGTTCTAAAGGACGAATATGACAGAAGAAAATACTCCCTTAGGTAGCATCCACGTCACGCCAAGAGCAATTGCCAGCATCGCCTATCATGCCACACTTCAATCTTATGGCGTTGTCGGGCTCACGTCAAAGAATCTGGTAGGCGGTTTGGCGCAAGTCATCGTGAAAGACCCGACTCACGGCGTTGAAGTCCGCTATGATGGACAAAAGATCAAAATTGACCTGTACATCATTGTGGAATATGGGACGCGCATAAAATCTGTAGCCGACAGCGTGAGCCATACCGTTCGGTTTCAGGTTGAAAAAGCGCTGGGAATGACGGTGAATGAAGTAAATGTCCACGTGCGGGGATTGAGGATCAGCGATATTGATTAATCTGGCTGCCTCTAACAGGCTAACATCCTTTTTCAGGAGTATTTATTAATGTCGGTAGACCCGGTTGTTCGTTCCAGGCGCGATTATCTGCGTGGCAAACCGATTGATGGGCAATCGTTGAAGCGCCTGATGCAAGCCAGCCTTACCTGGCTCAGAACAAACCAGCAAATTGTCAATGCTCTAAATGTGTTTCCGGTGCCTGACGGCGACACCGGAACGAACATGGTCTTAACCATGCAGGCTGCCTATGACGAGATTGCTGAATCGTCCGAGAAGAACTTTGGCAAAATGACGCATTCACTGGCGCACGGCGCGTTGATGGGCGCACGCGGCAATTCCGGGGTGATTCTTTCTCAGTTGTTCCGCGGCTTTGCCCGTTCAGTGGATAATATCGCGTCGCTGGATTTGCCAGCTCTGGTACAGGCGCTCGATTCTGCCCGCGAAACGGCTTATAAAGGCGTTGTCCGTCCGGTAGAAGGCACAATTTTGACCGTAGCAAAAGACGTGGTAACTGTTGCGAATTCGAATAAGTCGCACTGGAATGACCCAATTGACCTGTTAGCCGCCATCGTTGACGAAGCAAACCTGTCGGTTGCCAGAACGCCGTATTTGCTGCCGGTGCTGAAGGAAGCCGGCGTCGTCGATTCAGGCGGCAAAGGCTTATTCTTCATTCTGGAGGGGATGTTACGCTACATCGATGGTCTCTCTCTGGAAACCACCAACAATGCGGTTATCTCGTTATCCGAGATGGCGCTTGAGCATACGATGAGCGTCATCGAACCCGGACAGGATTATGAAGTGATCGTCGACTTCAAGCCAGCCGATACGCTGAACCTGCCCAATTTCTATAGCGACCTGGAGCAGATGGGAACCTCAATCCAAGTCGGCGAAGGCGATGGAATGTACCGCCTCCACATCCACGTCCCAACCGAGAAACTCTACACGCCAATTGAGTACACCCGCTCGCTCGGCGTTGTCACCAAAGTGGCGATTGAGAATTTAATTGAACAGATGGAGAACGGGGAGGAAACCTGTGCTGGCGATCTTTCACTAACGCCCGTCCAGGCAGGTCAGAATGCGGTTATTGTGGTTGCGCCTGGAATTGGAATCGCCCGCGTGTTTGCCAGCCTTGGCGCGGCGGCGATCATCGAAGGCGGTCAGACGATGAATCCAAGCACCGAGGAAATCATCAAAGCCTTCGAAAACCTGCCCAGCAATCAAATCATCATCTTGCCAAACAACAAGAACGTCATCCTGACCGCGAATGCCGCAGCCGAACTTACGGTAAAAAACGTGGCAGTGATCCCCAGCCAAACCGTACCCCAGGGGCTGGCGGCGATGATGCGCCTTATCCCGGACGGGGATTTCGAGAGCGTGGTCAAAGAGATGAACGACGCCCTAAACGATGTTGAAACCGGCGAGATCACTAACGCCACCCGTTCGGTGGAAATCGATGGTGTGCAAGTGCAAGAGGGGCAACTCATCGTCCTGCATAACGGCAGGCTTGTGTTGGCTGCTTCAAATCTGCAGGAAGCCCTGTCAGGATTCCTGGAAGAAGCACATGCAGAGGACTACGAATTGATTACCCTCTTTTACGGTTCCAATATCACCAAGAAAGAGGTATTCCGCCTTGCCGATTATCTTCGGGAGCTTTACCCCGGACAAACCATCGAGGTCCAGGAAGGCTGCCAACCGCATTATCACTTTATACTCTCGCTGGAATAATGCATTTAATTTTCTGTTACTCGGGATCCCACAAGTTCGAAATGCAATGACACCATGGAAAAAATTGCGCTCGTGACCGACAGCACCGCCGACCTGCCTCAAGAACTGATCGATCGGTATGAGATCCAGGTTGTTCGCAATTTATTGATTATCGAAGGTCAAAGTCTGCGAGATGGCATTGATATCAGCAGAGAAGAATACTATGAGCGCCTGCCCAGGTTCAAGCCAACGCCTACCACTGCCACGGCCTCTTCCGGCGTTTATCAAGAGCTTTACGAAACCCTGTTCCAACGCGGCGCAAAAACGATCGTGTCAATTCATCCCCCTCAAAAACTGAGCGGGATCATCAACGCCGCAAATATCGCCGCCCAGGCATTTGGCAATCGCATTCACGTCATTGACAGCGGTCAGGTCTCGCTTGGGCTTGGCTTCCAGATTCTCGCGGCAGCGGAGGCAATCCGTCACGGCGCCAGCTTGGATACAATCTTGCGTTTGCTGGATGAAATCCGCGGTCGAGTTCGACTCGTAGCCATGCTGGACACATTGGAGTACATCCGGCGCAGCGGCAGAGTCTCCTGGGCGCGCGCCCGTCTGGGCAACTTGCTTCAAATCAAACCCTTCATTGAGCTAACAGACGGAGACGTGCGCAGCCTGGGCGAAAGCCGAACGCGCACAAAAGGTATTCATCGATTACGAGAATTCCTTTATGATCTGGGCGCGCTTGAAAACCTGGCAATTTTACATACCAACGCCGAGAATGATGCACGCCAGTTTGTGAAAACTCTACAATTGCATCTGAGCTCAGCGCCGCTAATTATCAACGTGACAACCGTGATTGGCACGCATGTAGGCCCCAACTGCCTGGGGTTTGCCGTGCTGATTAAATAAGGCTGGTAAAATTAAACCTTAATGAAACCTTCTCTCCAAAAACTCCAAAGAGTTTTCAAACTGGAAGCGGATCGAGGTTACGACAATCGCGCCGTGGTTGGCGGAATCGATCGCATGCTCGAGCATTGGACGCCAGAAGCGCGTCACGAAGGCGTACCGGAGGATTTGATCGCTTATATCGAAAGCCGGTTTCGCGATTACAACCGCCTGAGTGAAAAATCACGCGCAGAAGCGCTACAAGGTATGTGGAGACGAATCCAACGCAGCGAAGAAAGCGACCTGAGCAGTCAACCGGTTGAGATAGAAGACCATAAGGAGGCGCTGCCAGTCTCACCGCCGGAGCCCGAGCCAGCCGGGGCTCCCGAGATAACCTCGGATGAAGCTCCGCCCGAAGCAACTGACAGCACAATCCAGGCTGAGGCAGCTCCGTCTATAATCGCTGCGCCACCGGAAAAAGCGCAGACCACTGAGCAAGCCGCTCACGCGGCGGTGATCGAACGGTTCGAGAGAAAACAACGGGAGATCCAGCCCACCGTTGAACCTGCGGCTTTGAATGCCCCGGTTACCGTCTTACAGGGAATCGGCCCGCGGATTGCGCAGAACTTGAGCCGCCTGGGCTTGCATACCCTGCGGGATATGCTGTACCATTTCCCGCGCCGTTACGATGACTATTCGAGGCTGGCGCCGATCAACCGGCTCCAATATGGAGATAAAGTCACCGTGATCGCGACCGTGCAGCAGATCAAGACCCGCCTCATTCGGAATGGAACCGCCACCCTGGTCGAAGCCTTGGTCAGCGACGGCAGCGGCGCGCTGAGAGTGAGTTGGTTCAACCAGGTCTGGCGGGCAAAACGCCTGTACGAAGGTTCGCAGATCGTGCTGGCTGGCAAAGTCGATCAATACCTTGGTCGAAAGGTGATGACCAATCCGGACGTGGAAACGCTCGAAGAGGAGCAGTTGAGCACCAACCGCATTGTTCCGGTGTACCCACTCACCGAACAAGTGACTCAGTCCTGGCTGCGCAAACAGATGAATCAAGTCGTGAGCTATTGGGCGCCGCGCACCCTGGACCCGCTTCCAGAGAAGATGCGCCGTGAAGCGGAGTTAATCCCGCTTCCAGATGCCTTGCTCCAGATCCATTTCCCGGAGAGCCATGAAGCCCTCCAGGCTGCACAAGAGCGGCTCGCATTCGATGAAATTTTCCTCCTCCAATCGGGGGTGGTCAGACAAAAACACGCCTGGCAAAACCGCACTGCGAAAACCTTCACCGCTGAACCAGAGTGGCTGGACGAACAAGTTTCCCGCCTTCCCTACCAACTGACGGGCGCCCAGCAACATGCGTTGGACGACATCAAACACGACCTCGCTTCAGGCAAGCCGATGAACCGCCTGATTCAAGGCGATGTAGGTTCTGGAAAAACGGTGATCGCGGCGCTGGCAATCGCGATTGTTACCAGCCAGGGCAGCCAGGCTTGTATGATGGCGCCGACCAGCCTTCTGGCTGAGCAGCACTATCAAACCCTGTTGAATCTGCTCACCAAAGAGCCCCCCAGCGCTGATGCCGGGGAGACTCCCGGCGCGCCGATATTAACCGAGAACCAGGTCAGACTGCTGATCGGTTCAACCCCTGAAGCGGAAAAACAGGAGATACGAGCGGGCTTGGCTGACGGCGCGATCAAACTGGTCGTCGGAACGCATGCGCTGATCGAAGACCCGGTCGGCTTTGCCAACCTGAGCCTGGTCATCGTCGATGAACAACATCGCTTTGGCGTGGATCAGCGGGCTGCGCTGCGTCTGAAAGGCGTCAATCCACATCTCATGGTGATGACAGCCACGCCAATTCCGCGCTCCCTGGCGCTCACAATCTACGGGGATCTGGACTTGACCGTGATGGATGAAATGCCCCCCGGACGGCAGCCAGTTGGAACCTTTATCCTGATGCCGCGCGAGCGCGAGCGCGCTTACAGCCTGATCCGTTCTCAGATCGAACAGGGCCGCCAGACATTCATCATTTATCCATTGATTGAAGAAAGCGAAAACAGCGAAGCGCGCGCCGCGGTCGAAGAGCAGAAGCGTCTGCAATCGACGATCTTCCCCCATCTCCAGGTTGGCTTGCTGCACGGACGCATGCGCAGCGAAGACAAAGAAGCGGTGATGGAGGCGTTCAGGCGCGGCGAATTTCCGATCCTGGTCTCCACCACGGTGATTGAAGTCGGGGTAGACATTCCGAACGCCAGCGTGATGCTGATCGAGGGAGCGAACCGGTTCGGTTTGGCTCAGCTCCATCAACTGCGCGGGCGGGTTGGCAGAGGCGCGGACAAATCGTATTGTCTGCTGATCCCAGAAAGCCAGGATGAGGCGGAGAACGAACGCCTGCTGGTGATGACCAGCACCAATGATGGGTTTGTGCTGGCTGAACGCGACCTAGAGCAGCGCGGTCCCGGCGACTTCCTAGGGTCCCGCCAATCCGGTTTCGCCGAGTTAAAAATGGCAAAGATTTCAGATATTCATTTGATCGAAAAGGCGCGCCGTTTCGCCCAGGCGCTGTTCGAAACCGACCCGGCGCTCACGCTGCCTGAGCACCAGCTTTTGGCATCCTCCTTGCAACAATTCTGGGAGGAGAACGTAGGTGATATTAGCTGATACGAATCCTAAAAAAACCAGAGAGAATTCTTGTATGGTGCGTGCTGTCTTCCCTGGAACATTCGACCCGATCCACTTTGGTCACATCGATATTGCCAGTCGTGCTGCCAGAATATTCGATGAGGTCATCATTGCAGTCTATGATAGACCGCTAAAAACGCTGGTGTTTCCGCCGGCTACCCGCATTCAGCTGGTGAGCGAAGCCTTCGCAAATGATCCAAAAATCAAGGTTATGGGTTACAGCGGGCTGACCGTCGAACTCTGTAAGACGGTGGACGCGCAAGTGATTGTGCGCGGCTTGCGAGTTTTCTCGGATTTCGAATTCGAATTCCGCATGGCGCTCGCAAATCACCGTCTGGACCCCGAAATTGAGGTCATTGCGCTGATCACTGCCGAGGAACACACGTTCCTTTCCTCTTCTACAGTGCGCGAGATCGCCTCCCTCGGCGGCGATGTGAGCAGTATGGTGCCAAAACATGTGGAAACCGCTTTGAAATTGCGGTTTCACGAACTGGGCGATGAGCAGCAAGTTGTGCCGACAACTTCTCTGCGCGATTGAGGCAAAATCCATGTCAAACAAATCGTTGACGGATTTCGAAAATTCAAGTAATCTACACAGAACATACATCATTGCATGCTTCTATTCTGCGATTGAATTGACCTGTCTGGGAGGGGTAAATGGATATCCTACATCTGGTTGACCGGCTGGAAGAGCTCTTAAATCAAAGTCGCCCTCTCTTTTTTACGCACAACGTGTTGATCGATGAGGACCGCATCCTGGATATCATCGACCAGATGAGGGTCGCTGTGCCAGATGAAGTAAAAAAAGCCCAACAACTGCTCGCCCAGCGCGATCGGATTCTGGCGCAGGCGCAGGAAGAAGCCAATCGCACGATCGCGATCGCGCGCGAAAAGAGCGACCAACTGGTGCAGCGTGATGCAATCGTCCAGGCAGCCCAAACGGAAGCCGACCAGGTCATCGCCCAGTCCCTCACTAACGCAGAAAAGACGCGCCTGGACGCCGATCATTATGTCGTCGAGTCGCTGACCAAGCTGGAAGTAGAGCTAGACCGCATCTTAAACCAGGTGCGCAACGGAATCCGGGCGCTGCAGCAGGAGAAATCCAAATCAGAAAAAGATGAGTCCTGAAGAGAAGACCGCGTTGTTCATCCCCTTTTCATAACGCGGCAATTGCAGTTCAGCACAGTTCACATAATTTTTTCAACGCAATCGCCTTTGACAATTCAAACCCGCAGAGGTATAATCCGCCTTCGCGGGTTAAACTTCCCCACAATTCACTTGAAACCTTCCACCCTATGGTGGTTCGATCCTATTTTTTGGAGAAAGCGTTATGGAAACCGATGTTGCAGGAATTCAGGAAACCACCTCAGGACCGAACATAAGCGAGATTCAAAGAAAACAACAATTTACCGGAACCGTAGTTAAAACGACTTTAGCCGGCGCGTTGGTGGACATTGGCTTGGACACACCGGGCGTTGTCCATATCTCACAACTGCAAGCTGAGCCAGTCAATCGCGTAGAGGACGTTGTCCAACCCGGGCAGCAAGTCGATGTGTGGGTTCAGCGGGTTGTTCCCAAAAAGAACCGCATCGAGCTAACGATGATCAAACCGCTGGCGCTGGAATGGCGGGATATCGAGAAGGACATGGTCCTCAAAGGAACGGTCACTCGCCTGGAAAAATTTGGCGCATTTGTCGAAATCGGCGCCGAGCGCCCTGGATTAGTGCACATCAGCGAAATGACCTACGGATACATCAAGGATCCGAGCGAAGTCGTGAAACAAGGCGATGAGATTGAAGTGAAAGTCCTCAATGTGAACCGCCAGAAGCGCCAGATTAAGCTGAGCATGAAGGCTTTGGAAGAACCGCCCATCAAAGAGGTAAAAGAGAGTAAGGCGCCCAAGAAAGCAGAAGCGAGCGTTAGCGAGGCTGAGGAACCCAAAGAAGAACCCGTTCCGACCGCGATGGAGATTGCCTTGCGCGAAGCGATGGAGCGTTCAAAAGAGAAACACCCCGAACGACAAACTGAAAAAGAGCGGCGGAAACCCACCGCTTCCAACAATGAACTTGAGCAGATTCTGGCGCGCACCCTCCAGCACAAAGTTAAAACCAAATAACTCTCTGGAAACCGCTCGTTTTGTTAATAAAACCGTCCCGCCCTACTAATTTCGCAGCAGGGCGGGACTCTCGTATATAATGTAAGCCGTGTCGCGCTCAACCTTTGGCGCCGCATTTACGTCGTGGATGAATGTGAGAGAGACGGATGACGCAAACTGGCAAACCGGGTCGAGCGCGACTTGGCTACGCCTGGCGGTGTGGGCGAGGTTGTGTACCAACAGGCTCAAGACCATTATACAGAAAAACCTTCCCCTGAGGATGAGAAGCAATTCGCAGTTTTGTTAGCTTTCGGGGAATAACCTTGCCCCACAGGGGTGGATGGAGAGCCATTTGTGAACGCTGAAAAATTTTCCCCAAGCCCCAATCCAGACCGTTTCAGTCAACGGCTGAACGAACTGCGCGCGGCGCTGCAAAATTCAAACCCCGACAGACTGGCAGAGGTCACCGGGTCAGAATGGGTCCCGAACCCTGCCGGGGGAGAAGTCCAGCTTTTATATTGGGGTCAACCCGTGCGAGTCACCGCCAAAGATTGGCTGGTTTATAAAGGCGACTCGGTTGAGCCCGCCTCGGATTACGAGCAAACGATGCTGCTGTATTACTTTACGATCGCGGACGGCGCGCCGGAGCAAAACCGCTGGATTTCATTCTCGGACTTACCGGACGGCAGGTTCTACACACAGGCGTTTCAGGGTTACACCGGACGCGAGTTGTGGGTTGCCTTCAAGGACGATGTTGCCGCGTTCGAAAACGCGTGCCAATCTCTGGGCGGCGCTCGTCAAGACCTCGGCGACGCAGCCTACCGATTTCAGGTTTTGCCGCATTTCCCCATTCTGGTCGTTTACTGGTCTGGCGATGAAGATTTCTCCGGATCCGCTCAGGTGCTTTTCGACGCCTCAGCCAGCCACTATCTCACCACGGACGCATGCGCGGTTCTGGGCAGCACGATCACCCGCAAGCTCATCGCCGCCAAACCTAAAACCCAGGAGGTCTGACTATGCCAGGTGTAATTGATTACGAAACGATGAACGTTGATCCGCTCCCCGGGATTTGGTCTCCCGTCCAATGGGATCTTTCAGAAGATGAGCATCTTGCCGAACTGGAGGCGCAGGCGACCGCCAGCTTGCTCAACGCAGTGGACGTGCCCGAAGCCGTTTTACGGCTGATGCTCAACGAAACCAGCATCCAAAGAGCATTCGATCCCCCGCCTGGTTACGACCCGGAAATGCAAGGCGAGTGGGATTCGGATTTGGTCACATTTGAATTCGAACGACCGCTCGAACTCGAAAAAGTCGTGCGGCAAAACGATGTACTCGTTATTGAATATGATTTCAAAGAACTTGGTCGCTGGGTCTTCGAAATTGAACCTGAAGCGGTTCATCTCCACCGAATCTAAAAGCCAATTACTGTAGGCTCTCCCGTGGGATTGCGGGTTCCAATAAACAAGCCAACAAGTTTATCGTTTACCTGAGATATACTTCCGCTGCCACTCAAACAAGCGGTTAAGAGCTTCGATGGGGGAAAGGCTGTTGACATCGATCTTCGCCAGTTCATCCAGCAGCGGATTGGTCTCCGGGAAGAGTGCCAGCTGCTGAGCCGCCTGCGGGTCGATTTTGACCGCTTTGCCGGAGGAGGCTTCTAATGCTTTCAAGATTTCGCTGGCGCGCTGCACGACCGGTCTCGGAAGCCCCGCCAATTGACCGACGTGGATCCCATACGAACGGTCCGCCCCACCCGGCACGATCTTATGCAGAAAGACGACCTGCCCATCAGCTTCGCTCACCGCGACGTTGTAGTTGCGTACGCCGGGGAGCAGATCGGCAAGCTGGGTCAACTCGTGATAATGGGTCGCGAAGAGCGCCTTCGAGCGCAGATGTGGGTGGTTGTGAATGTATTCCACCACCGCCCAGGCAATCGAAACGCCATCATAAGTGCTGGTTCCGCGGCCAATTTCGTCCAGTATGAGCAGACTGCGCGGGGTGGCGTGATGCAGGATATTCGCCATTTCCACCATCTCTACCATAAACGTGGATTGCCCGGCGTGGATCTCGTCCTGCGCGCCGATACGGGTGAAGATGCGATCCACCAGCCCCAGCCGGGCGGAGGAAGCCGGAACAAAACTCCCGATTTGAGCCATCAGCACAATCAGCGCCACTTGGCGGATCAACGTCGATTTTCCCGACATATTGGGACCCGTGATCAGGCGGACTCGCTCTCCCGGCTCGAAAATCACATCGTTGGGCGCAAACCGTTCTCCCATTAACATCTGCTCGACAACCGGATGCCGCCCATCCCGAATTTCCAGCAGGTCCTCGTCGATCACCTCGGGGCGGATGTACGCGTTTTGGGCGGCAGTCTCAGCCAGCGCAGCCAGCACGTCCAACTGCGCCAGCGAGCGGGCGGTGGCAAGCAGCCGCCCCGCGGACCCGGCAAGTTGGGCGCACACATCCTTGAAAATGCGGGTTTCGATCTCATGAATGCGCTCTTCGGCGTTGAGCACCAGCGTCTCGTATTCCTTCATCTCCGGTGTGATGTACCGTTCGGCGTTTACCAGAGTTTGCTTGCGGATGTATTCTGGGGGAATCATCTGCGTGTTGGCGTGCGTGACTTCGATGTAGTAGCCAAAGACCTTGTTGTAACCAACTTTGAGCGACCGGATGCCCGTGCGCTCGCGTTCGATGTTTTCGAGATTTGCGATCCACTCCCGCGCATGGCGCGAGCGCTCGACCACACCGTCCAACTCGGCGGAGAAACCGGCGCGGATCACGCCGACGTTTTGCAGCGTGGCTGGCGGGTCATCCTCCAGCGCGCTTTCCAACAGTTCACGTTCCTGCTCGCAAAGCGCCAGTTCAGCCAGAAAAGGCAATAGGGCTGGTTCCTCAAGATCCAGCGCCGCTAACAGACCCGGCAGCCGGCGCAGCGTCTCACGCAGCGCCGCCAGATCGCGCGGCTGGGCTGAGCCTCCCAAAACGCGATTCGCCAGCCGTTCCAGATCCGCGAGCGGTTTGAACGCCGCGCGCAGCTCTGCCCGGCGCAGCCCGTCTTGATGGAAAAACGCCACCGCCGCCTGGCGCTCGCGGATACGGTCGGCGTCTAAAAGCGGCTTGCTGACCCATTGGTACATCATGCGTTTTCCCATCGGGGTTACGCTGCGGTCGAGCACGCCGAGCAGCGAGCCCTTCACAGTTCCGCTGCGGATCGTCTGGGTCAATTCGAGGTTGCGCCGGGAGGAAGCATCCAGCACCATAAACTCGCTCAGGGCGTACGTGTGAAAATCAGTCAATAGACTCAACGCGGCTGGCTGGGTCTGCTCAAGATACTGGATAATCGCTCCAGCCGCTTGAACTGCAAGCGGCTTGCCTTTCAAGCCGAACCCATCCAATGAACCCGCCGCGAAGTGCCGCAAAAGCTCCTGCTGGCAGCGACCCGTCTCAAAACGCCAGACGGGCAAAGGGGTCAGGTGACCGGGCAAACCATCCCGGATTTCCAACGTTTCGGGGTGCAGCACCTCTGCCGGCTGAAGCCGCGCGATTTCGGCGCGTGCGATCGCCATGACATCGCTGCCTTCCAACTCGGTTGCTGAAAATTCGCCGGTCGTGATATCGGCGTAGGCGATACCGGCGCGGCCTTGCGCGCCGTCCTCGTACGCGACTACCAGTGCAGCCAGGTAGTTGTTTGCATCTCCCGGCAGCAATCCCGGTTCAACGATCGTGCCGGGCGTAACCACACGGGTGACCTGGCGCGGAAAGATCCCTTTCACCGGCTGTTCGCCAACCTGCTCACAAATCGCAATGTGATAGCCGCGCTCGATCAGGCGCGCCAGATAATTTTCTGCTGCATGGTGCGGTATGCCCGCCATCGGCACGCGCACACCCTTAGCCACATTCCTAGAAGTCAGGACGATATCCAACTCTCGGGCGGTCGTCTCCGCATCGGCGTCAAATGTCTCGTAGAAATCACCCAGGCGGAAGAACAAGATCGCGTGTGGGTATTGGTGTTTTATCTCAAGATATTGCTTGCGGATTGGGGTTACGTCATCGTCGGACTTCACTGTGTCACCTGTGTAGTCTGGATTTCGGGGTATTCTCAGCCCGAACCTGTGGTTATTATAACCAAATCTCGCGCATTGCCATTTTTCCCGACGAAACCGGCAATCCCCGGGAAGATGATCTGCAGTTCAACCAGGGCTTGTAATATGTAAAGTTTATTCTAGGAAAATATTGTCATTCAGTCCTTATCCGGCTATAATGTAATCACTATATTCCCCGAAATGGACGAAAGGAGAAAAACCGAATGGCAAGTGTTACTTTTGACCACATTACGAAGCGGTTCGGTGACGTTATTGCGGTCAACGATCTGAACATTGAGATCGCTGACAAAGAATTCCTGGTGCTGGTCGGACCGTCCGGCTGCGGCAAAACCACTGCGCTGCGCTGTCTGGCTGGGCTGGAAGACGTCAGTGAAGGTCGCATCCTGATCGCCGATCAGGTCGTCAACGATATCGCGCCAAAGGACCGTGATATCGCCATGGTGTTCCAATCCTATGCTCTGTACCCCCATATGTCGGTCTTCGACAACATGGCTTTCGGTTTGAAGCTGCGCAAGACTCCCAAGGCTGAGATCAAGCGCCGCGTGGAAGAAGCTGCCGGAATCCTGGGCATCGAACACTTGCTGGATCGCAAACCGCGCCAGCTTTCGGGTGGACAGCGCCAGCGCGTTGCGGTGGGGCGGGCGATCGTGCGCGAGCCCAAGGTTTTTCTCTTCGATGAGCCGCTTTCGAACCTGGACGCCAAACTGCGCGTCGAAACCCGCGCCAACATCTCGAAGCTGCACCAGCAGCTCGAAACCACGTTCATTTATGTGACCCACGACCAGGTCGAAGCGATGACCATGGCTACCCGCATTGCAGTGATCAACAAAGGTCTGCTCCAGCAGATCGATACGCCGCAGGTGCTCTACGACCGCCCCGACAACCTGTTTGTAGCCGGGTTTATCGGTTCGCCGGCAATGAATTTCTTCCCCGCGCACATACGCAAAGATGGCGAAAACTTGTTCATCGATGGCGGCACGTTCAAAGTCAAAGTCCCTGAAACTCGCAAGGGCGCCTATATCAGTCACGTGGATAAGCCGGTTATTTTTGGCATCCGACCGGAGAACATCCACAACCCCGAATACGCGCCGCCCAACATCGACGCCCAACCGGTTGAATGCATCGTCGATGTTACCGAACTGATGGGCAATGAGATCTTTGTCTATTTGAAGACCGGCGACAACCTCTTCGTCGCCCGCGTCGACCCGCGCTCACGCTACCACGTGGATGATAAAGTGCAGGTGTCGTTCAATATGAACAACATGCACGTGTTCGACCGCGAGAGCGAGATCGCCATCCGCTGACGACCCAGCGCCGCAAGAGAATGGATCGGGTGTTTCAACCTGGAATTCGGTTTGGAACACCCGATTTCTATTGACCCAGCCATGCCGGACGAACCCACCTACCATTTCGTTTTGCTGCGCCACGGTCAAAGCCAGTGGAATCAGGAGAATCGGTTCACCGGCTGGACCGATATCGCATTGACCGCCCAAGGGCGTCAGGAGACCCGCCAGGCAGCCCAGGCGCTAAAAGCGGCGGGCATCTCATTCGATTATGCCTGCACGTCCATTCTAAGGCGTGCGGTTGAATCCCTGGCGATTCTGGTTGACGAAATGCACCTCCAGTCGCTGCCGATCGAACGCACCTGGCGGCTCAACGAGCGCCATTACGGAGGTTTGCAAGGGCTCAATAAAACCGAAACAGCCAATCGTCTGGGGTGGGCTTTGGTGAGATATTGGCGGCGCAGCTACGCAGGTCGCCCGCCAGCCCTTGAATTTGACGACCACCGCCATCCGCGCTTCGACCCATTATATGCCGCGGTTCCACGCGCTTCGCTTCCGGCAACCGAGTCGCTCAAGGACACCGAACTGCGCGTGGCGCGCTATTGGAACACGACAATTCGTCCGCTGCTCCAGGGCGGTCTGAGGGTATTGATCCTGGCGCACGGCAACAGCTTGCGCGCCCTGGTGCGCTACCTGGAGCAAATCCCGCCGGCGCAGGCGCCCGAGTTGGACGTTCCCACCGCCATCCCGTTGATCTATCGCGCAAACGCCGATTTCACCCGCTATCAGCGCGTGGCTCTGGACAGGCTTGGCAGCGATCCGCACACATAAGCGATCAACAAGCCCAGCCCGGCAGTGATGGCGCCGACATAAATAAAGATATCGCGCCAGAACCTTTCAGGAAACAACCGGATCAGGGTGTCACTCCATAAGAACATCCAGGTGCCCGGCTCGAAGAACACGTTGTGAAAAGCGACGAAAAAGACCCCGAAGCTTAGCAAAACGATGACGATCACCACGAGAATCAGCAACGCTGATACCAGACCGCCGCGCCCCAATCCTGCACGGTACGCCTGCCACCAACCACCCTGCCATGCCCAAACCCCGAGCAGCGCCAGCAAAACCAGCGAAGCCAACCAGACCTTCTGCGCGTTGGCAAGCGCGATTTTCACATCCACCATGTGCCGCAGCTCGCGCTCGTTGTAAACCGGACTGCCATCCTCGAAGCGCAAATCCCCCAAGAATTCGATCCCCTGATCGTTGTGCAAATATTCCAGGGCAATATTCGACCAATACAAACGTTCTTCCTTTGTAAACCCATAGCTATCGGGCGGGAAACCGGGAGTGCTGTACTCGAAAGTCAGAAATACTGGAAACAATAACAACCGCACCGCAGTGAGCACCAGCGCGATCGGCACGAGCAGCGTGATCAACCAGCCAAGATATCGGAATACCTGCTTTTGCGATTGCAGTTGTTCGCTCATTGACCGGACCCTTTCGTTAACTCATCGATACCGCCATGTAGTACATAGTTTAGCACCATTGAATTGGTGATCCATTCAATTGGCGCACGATCATCGGTATAGATCACCTGGCTTTGCGGGGTTGGCTGCAAATTGGCGACAACCCGCTCCAAAGCGCGCAGCAAAAGCGGGTGCACATCCTGCCGCGAATAGAGATCCAGCAGATTTTGATAGAAATCTTCGATGCGGGTTGGACGCACCGTGGCGTAGATCATCGAGTTGAACGAATCCGGCACATCCATGACATACACGCTCGGGAACACCTGCTGAATGGTGCCCGCCAGCCCATCGATTAGGCGGCGGTCATCCGGCGAACGACCAACGTTCACTGCCAGAACGCCATCATCTGAAAGATGCGCGCGCACCAATTCGAAGAATTCCACCGTCGTGAGATGCCACGGGATGTAAGGCGGACGATACGCGTCCACACCGATCACCGTGTACTGGCGCTTACTGTGCTCCAAACCCACCCGTCCGTCCTGAGCAATCGCATTAAGATTAGGCATCTCCATGCCGAAGTATTCGCGCCCGACCTCAATGATCTGCGGATCGATCTCAAATCCATCGATTGGGATCAGACCATACACCTCGCTGGTCTGGCGGGCTACCGTGCCAGCTGCCAGCCCGATGATCGCCATGCTTTTCATGCGGGACGGGTCGAACGGCGCGGGGTTGAAAAACGGCGCCGCCAAGAACTGCTCCCAGGGACCGTGATAATCCAGCTCCGTCGGATGCCACATCGAGTGCACGCCCTGACCCTCATTGAGCCGCAGTAAACGAAAGCCGTCCTGTTCAAGCACTTCGATGTAGTTGTAAGCCGATTCGCCCTCGTAAATCTGACCCGGTGTGTCCTTGATCGGGCGCTGGGTGAGCAGCCCACCCAGGACAAGCAGCAGGATGAACATCCATGCCAGGCGCAGCGCCGCGCCCCACCCAAGATGCATCCACGCGCCGATCAGCGCGACCAGCAACAGCAGCTCGCTGAAGATGATGAAAGTCCACGTCGTTCCTACCAGGGGGATAAAAACCAGCACCGGCAGAAAAGTGCCGATAAACGAACCCAGGGTGGAGATGGCATAGATGCGCCCCGAAACCCGACCGGCTTCGTTCGGATCGCGGATTGCCAGCCGGATTGCGAACGGTGAAATCATTCCAAGCAACGTGACCGGGATGCTGAACAGGATCAAGACCGCCGTAAACGAACCAAACAGCACGCCAATCTGAAGCTGGTCGAACGCGCCCGCCGCAAATCTCAGCACCGGGCGGGCGACTAGCGGCGCCAAGCCAGCCAGAAACGCGCCCCAGGCAAGGATGTGGTACATAGTGGCGGGGCGCGGGTCGCGGTCTGCCCAGGCGCCACCCGCAAAATAACCGACCGTCAGATAGATCAGGATCAGCCCAATGATGCTCGCCCACACCAGGTTGCTGGTGCCAAAAACCGAACCCAGAAGGCGTGAAGCCGAAAATTCCAGCGCCAGGGTGGACATCCCGGCAAAGAAAACTGTCAGATACAGGTAACGCTTCATTAGCGTGGGGTATTGTATACCAGATTCAGAGATAATAAAAGACAGCAAACCGGGCATGCTTGGGGTTTTGCATCGTTGGTATAATTATCAGGTTCGACCCAGAAATCAACCGTATTTGGAGCAAGTATGACCTCAGAAATGCTGACCGGCGCCAAAATCCGCCAGGATTTTATCGACTTCTTCACCGAACGCGGCCACACGTTCGTCCCTTCTTCCTCGCTTGTCCCTGGAGGCGACCACACGCTGCTTTTCACCAACGCCGGGATGGTGCAATTCAAAGATGTGTTTCTTGGCACGGATAAACGTCCCTATGTGCGCGCGGTCAATTCGCAGAAATGCATGCGCGTCGCCGGCAAGCACAACGATCTGGAAGACGTCGGGCAAGACGACGTCCACCACACTTTTTTCGAAATGCTCGGCAACTGGTCGTTCGGCGATTATTACAAAAAAGAAGCCATTGCCTGGGCTTGGCAGCTTTTGACCGAAGTCTGGGGGCTGCCAAAAGACAAGCTCTGGACAACCTGTTTCAAGGACGATCATGGCGACATCCCAACCGATGACGAAGCCTCTTCAGAGTGGTTGAAACAACCCGGCATCCATCCGGAACACGTGCTCTTCTTCGGGCGCAAGGATAATTTCTGGGAAATGGCTGAGACCGGACCCTGCGGTCCGTGCAGCGAAATCCATCTCGATCTGGGGATCGAACACTGCGACAAACAAGGGACGCCGGGGCACGTCTGCGGGGTCAATGGCGACTGCGCGCGTTTTCTGGAGTTGTGGAACCTGGTGTTCATTCAATATAACCGCTTGAGCCCCACCAGCCTGGAGCCCTTGCCGACCACCCATGTGGACACAGGTATGGGGTTGGACCGCATCGTCTCGGTGCTGCAAGGCGTCTACTCGAATTACAAGACCGATCTGCTGCTGCCGCTGATGCGCGCCGCCCAGCAGATGACCGGCGACAGCGACGCCCAAATGGAAACCAACCTGACCCCTTACCGGGTCATCGCCGATCATGCGCGGGCTGCGACGTTCCTGATCGCCGACGGCGTAGTGCCGGGGAACATCGGGCGCAACTACGTGTGCCGCATGATCATCCGGCGCGCGGCGCGCTTCGGTTCGAAGCTGGGTCTCAACCGCCCCTTCCTCGCCCCAGTCGCTGAAAAGGTCATCGAGATTTATGGCGATTTTTATCCTGAACTCAAACGCAACCGGGCGACCATCCTGAACAACCTGACCGCGGAAGAAGAGCGCTTTCAGCGCACCGTGGAAAGCGGCATTGCCAAGCTGGAATCGCTGTTCAACCAGCTTGAGGCTGAAAACAAGCGCGTTTTGCCGGGCGAGCAGGCGTTCGATCTCTACGCCACTTACGGCTTGCCGCTTGAGATCACGCGCGACATTGCCCGCGAGCGCAGCCTGGATGTCAACGAAGCCGAGTTCAGCCAGGCGCTGGAAAAACACCGCCTCGCCTCGGGCGCGGGCGAAGCGTTTGGTCCCATGGGCGGCGAAGACGTGGATGTTTACCGCGACTTGATGAAGCAACTTATCGCGTCGGGCAAACTGCCGCCCGAGGGCGTGCAATACAACCCCTACGAACTGCTGGAAGTCGAAGCGCCGCTGCTGGCGCTCGTCGAGGCAGACCGATCCGTGCCAAGCGCGGAACCAGGCGCACAGGTGGAGGTGTTGCTGCCCGAGACGGGATTTTATGTCGAAGCGGGCGGACAGGTATCCGACACCGGCGTCATCGTCAACGCCGCTGGCGCCCCATGGGAGATCCAGGTGACCGGGATGCGCAAACCTGCCGCAGGCGTGATCGTTCACGTGGGCAAGGTGGTCTCCGGACAGCCTAAAGTCGGCGACATGGCGATCGCAACGGTCGATCGGCAGCGCCGCCGCGACATAATGCGCAACCACACCGCCACACACCTGCTCCATACTGAAATAAGGGCGGTTCTGGGCGATCATGCCCGTCAGGCAGGCTCGCTGGTCGCGCCAGATCACCTGCGTTTCGACTTTACTCATCCCCAGGCGCTCACGTTGGATCAAATCGAGCAGATCGAGGCGGACGTCAACCGCGACATACTCGGCGATTATCCGCTGAACACTCAGGTTAAACCGCTTCAGCAAGCGATCAGCGAAGGCGCAACCGCGCTTTTTGGCGAGAAATATGGCGAAATCGTCCGGAACATCACCATCGGTCAGCCCGAAGTTTTTTCAAACGAGCTTTGCGGGGGGACACATGTGCAAGAGACGGGCGACATCGGGATTTTCCTCATCACCAGCGAGAGCAGCGCGGCGGCTGGCGTTCGCCGCATCGAAGCGGTGACAGGGCGGGCTGCCTACGACCTTGTGCGCGATCGATTTCGAGTGTTAAAAACCGCGGCGAGTTTATTGGACGTTTCGCCAGAGGAAGCGTCTGTGCGCGTGAGACAGATTCTCGATGCAGCCAGTGACCTGCAAAAGGAATTAACCGAGTTGCGTCGGCGCCAGGCTTTATTGACGTTCGAAGGGCTGCTGAATAAAACCGAGGACGTGAACGGCGTTCCGCTATTAGTATTAAATCTGCCGAACCTCGACGTGGATACCCTGCGCGTTTTGACCGATCGTTTTCGCCAGCGCTACTCGACCGGTGTGGTGGTGCTTGGTTCTACCGGGCAGGATGACCGTCCGATCGTCGTCGCGGCGTTGACCGATAATCTGCTGCCGCGCGGTCTCAACGCGGTTGATCTGGTGAGGTTTGTGAGCGGTTTCCTGGGCGGAGGCGGCGGCGGCAAGCCAAACCTGGCTCAGGCAGGCGGTAAAGAAGCCGCTCATTTACCGGAAGCGCTGCAAAAAGTAAAGAACTGGGTGGAGCAAAAGACCTCCTGATGCAGCGCACCATCCTGCGCCCCTGGATGGCGCTGCCGGCGCTGCTGCTGGTTTGTGCACTCGCTTATGGGGTCACGATCCGCCAGCAGGGTTTCTATTGGGACGACTGGACGATTGTCTGGTACATTCATTTTCTGGGCGCATCCAGCTTCAAAGCCGCGTTTGCCTCTGACCGCCCGCTCCTGGCGTGGATTTACCAGGTCACCACTCCCTTGCTGGGAGAATCGCCCTTCAACTGGCAGGCGTTTGCGGTAATCACCCGCTGGCTGGCGTGCGCCGCGTTGTGGTGGGCGCTCCGCGGTTTGTGGCCGCGCAATCCATTGCAAACCAGCGCAATTGCGATCCTGTTTGCGGTTTACCCCGGTTTCAAACAACAGCACATCGCGATCACTTACAGCAATGCATTTCTGGTGCTCGCGCTTTATCTGAGTTCGTGGGGGTTTATGATCTGGTCGCTGCGGCGGCTATCGCGGTTTTGGCTTCTCTATCTGATCTCATTGCTGCTAGCTATCTATACGGTTTTTACCGCGGAGCATTTCTTCGGGCTGGAACTGCTTCGACCCGTGTTTCTCTGGATCGTTTTGAGCGAAACAGTCAGTCATTATGGGGAGCGTTTGAAAAAGACGCTCCTGCTTTGGCTGCCCTTCCTCGCGATCGACCTGGCATTTCTTGTCTGGCGCATCTCTAATCCGACCCCCAGAGCGCAAATCACGCTCTTTGAGCGCCTCACCAGCGACCCTTCCGGCGCGGTGATTTCGCTCGCCGAAACTGTGCTTAGAGACATTCTGACTGCCAGCTTTTCCGCCTGGAGCCAGATATTTCGGCTCGATTGGCTGTCTGCCCAGCCGCCCGGCACAACGGTCAGGTTTGTGGTGATCGCCCTGGCGGCTGCCGCAGCAACTGGTCTGGCGCTGATATTTGCCGCCGGACACCGGCGCGATATTGACGCCAGAGCCGGGTTACGCTGGGCAATCCCAGCCATCGGTCTGGGATTGTTCAGCCTGCTGGCTGGCGGAATCCCGATCTGGCCCACCAATCTGCGCCTCGAGCTGTTCTTCCCCTGGGACCGCTTCACCCTGCCAATGATGTTCGGGGCTGCGTTGCTGCTGGCAGGGTTGATCGAACTGTTGAACTTTGCACCGCCAATAAATATGGCATTGGTGGTGGTATGCGCCGGTTTGGCAGCCGGGTTTCACTACCAAATCGCCCTCTCATTCCGGGCGGACTGGCTGAGCCAGCGCGATTTTTTCTGGCAGCTCGCCTGGCGCGTCCCGGGGTTAGAGCCGGGCACAATCCTGCTCACTTCAGATTTGCCTTTCGAATACGATTGGGACAACTCGCTCACTGCGCCGCTCAACTGGACCTATGCGCCGCAAATGCAAGGGACCGAGCTGCCCTACTTGATGTACAACGCCGAATCGCGCTTGAGCAGCGGTTTACCCCCGCTGGACAAAAACACCCGGATCCAGGAATACCTGCGCATCACGCCGTTCAGCGGATCGATCTCTCAGGCAGTTGTGGGTTTTTACCAACCCCCAGGGTCTTGCTTCAAGCTGATCGACCCGCAAATCGACCAGAACCTGCCGGAAAAACCGCGTTACTTCAAAGAAATCTACTCCTTTTCCAGGCTCGATTTAGTCCACGCAGACGCCGCGCCGCCAGCTCAGCCGCCGCTTCAGTTTTTTGAACCTGAACCGCCCCCAAATTGGTGCTATTACTTTCAGAAAGCCGAACTGGCGCGCCAGACGGGCAATTGGAACGAAATTGTCGAACTGGGCGAGAAAGCCTTTGAGACCCGCAAAACTTTCACCCGCAAAAACGTTTACGAGCTGCTTCCGTTTATCGAAGGATATGCCCGCAGCAACCAGTTCGATCGGGCATACGAAATGACCCGGCAGGGGTATCAAACCTGGGAGAAAATGGGAGCAACACTCTGCCTTCTTTGGGATAAAATCTCTGCGGATGCAAGCCTGGGCGCGGAAATCCAATCTGCCTCCAAAGAAATCCACGAGGAATTGAAATGCAGCGAATGATCGATTCAAACCTGGTTCAGCGTATCCTTCGATCTCGATGGACGCTGGCATTCGGGCTGCTGGTGATCACTTCAATCACCTATGGCGCATTGATTGTTTCAATGGGGCTCTATTGGGATGACTGGCCTTCACTTTGGTTTCTCCATTACGGAGGACCGCTGATTTTTCCCAAAGCATTCGCAATTGACCGCCCGCTGCAAGGCTGGCTGTTTGTCCCCACCACGGCGATATTCGGTGAATCGTTGTTCGCCTGGCAAATCTTTGGAATTCTTGCGCGCTGGCTGAGCGGGCTGGCGCTCGGCTGGGCGCTGGGTTTGGTCTGGCAGACCCGCCGGTTTCAAGTGCTGGGGGTGGTGATCTTGTTCCTGGTCTATCCGGGTTTTTCTCAACAATGGATTGCCATCACTTATGGGCACCAGTTCCTGATCATGGCGCTGTTCCTGGTCTCCCTGGCGCTAATGATCCTGTCGATCCGCAAGCCCGCTCGATACTGGCTGCTCACCGGCGCCTCCTTGCTGACCGGGCTATTCAGTATGCTTGCGCTGGAATATTTTTTCGGGCTGGAACTGTTGCGCCCGGTTTTTCTCTGGCTGGTGTTGAGCGAGACGATCCCTGAATTGCGAGACCGGCTGAGGGAGACGGGGAAACGCTGGCTGCCGTACTTGCTGATGAACACCGGTTTTTTGATCTGTCGCCTCACGCGCCCCACGCCGCGCGGGGAGGTCACGTTTTTCGCTGACTTTGCCGCCAATCCAGGCGCTGCCCTCACAAATCTAGGGCGGACGATCGCTGAGGATCTGGTTAAATCCACCGTTCTGGCATGGAACCGTGCAATCGGATATCTCAAATTCACGGGCGTAAAACCAGAAGTGCTGTCATTATATGTGGGAATTGGATTAGCGGTTGCGCTGGTGTCGATCTTGCTGCTCGCGCTGGCTCGATCCCACCAAAAAGCATTCGGCGATGACAGGGAGAAAAGCCGCTGGGGTCTCACCGCCCTGCTCGTCGGCGTATACGCGCTGCTTGTGGGTGGGTGGCCGATTTGGATGACCAATCTGCGCCTCGATTTAAGCATCCCCTGGGATCGTTTCACCGAGGCGATGATGCTGGGATCGTGTCTGGCGGTTATCGGCATGATCGATCTGCTGCTTTGGCGGTTTGATTGGCTGAAAATCACCATCATTGCGGTTTTGGCTGGTCTGGCTGCCGGGGCGCAATTGAACTACGCCCTGCCATTCCGCCAAGAATGGCTTGACCAGCGGACATTTCTCTGGCAGCTCGCCTGGCGCATACCCGCGATCGAACCAGGCACCGCGCTGCTGACCTCCAACCTGCCTTTTTATTCTTCCACTGACAACTCGTTGTCCGCGGCGATAAACTGGATGTATGCCCCCGAGTTTCAGTCGGGGCAGATGCCCTATATGATTTTCGATCTCAACGCCAGGCTTGAAGACAGTCTGCCCAGTCTGGAACCCGATGTGCCATTGTTCGAAAATTACCGGGCTGTCGACTTCATCGGTAACACCTCCCAGACATTGGTCTTCTATTACAGCCCGCCCCGCTGCCTCAAGGTGATGGATCTTTATACCGACCGCCATTATCCGAATAAACCCGGTTCTGTGGTGCTGGCATTACCGCTCTCGCGGCTGGAACTGATCCAGCCTGGAGAGAAAGACGATCCTCATATGCCCGCTTTTCTGGGTCCCGAGCCGAAACACAACTGGTGCTACTATTTCGAAAAAATCGACCTGGCGGTCCAGCTTGGGCACTGGGAAAAAGCCGCCAATCTCGCCGACCGTGCTCTGGAAATAAAATCGGCGCTTTCGAGGGATAACGCGCCCGAACTGATCCCGTTGATTTATGCCTATGCGCGCGCCGGCAGATATACCAAGGCGATGGAATTATCTCTGCAGGCTGGAAGCCTGTCGAAAAAGATGCACTATTACATATGCGATACCTGGTATTATCTTGGACAGCAAATCCAAGGCGATCCAGAGTTCACGGCAGCCCAGGCTGAGGTCAACCAGGAATTCGAATGCACACCGCCTTAAGGTCATGACAAATCGGTTCCGGCTTTCCCGCGCTGGGCTCGTCGTCACTCCGCTGGCGCTCCTGCTGATCTGTTCGCTCGCCTATCTGCCGATGATCTACCGGCTTGGTTTTTATTGGGACGACTGGCCTTCGATCTGGTTCTTGCATTTCTGGGGCGGGCAGGGATTTCGAGAAGGGTTCGCCAGCGACCGCCCGCTGCTCGCCTGGGTCTTCATGCTCACTACGCCGCTTTTCGGGGAAACGCCCGTTTCCTGGCAAAACTTCAGCGTCTTCACCCGCTGGATCACGAGTGTAGCCTGGTGGTGGTCGCTGCGGGGCTTATGGTCAAATCAGCCGCGCGCCGTCTTTTGGGCAGCGGCGCTCTTTGCAGTGTTTCCAGGTTTCAGCCAGCAATACATCGCCGTCACCTACAGCAACGCTTACCTGGTGTACTTTCTCTTCATCCTATCAATCGGGGCGATGATCTGGGCGTACCGCGCGGCGCGTTGGTTCTACCCGCTTATGGGTGTGTCGTTATTTTTATCCTTATTTAGCATGTTGATCACCGAGTATTTTTATGGTCTCGAATTATTGCGCCCCTTTATCCTATGGATTTTAATCAGCCCCACGGAGGGGTCGTGGAAATCCAGGGCGTACAAGGTGGTGCGGCGCTGGGCGCCGTACCTGATCCTGTTGATCCCGGTCCTGTTTTGGAAGGCGCTGATCAGTCCCAGCCCGCGCGCCGAGATCACGCTCTTCAATGATCTCTTGCGCAGTCCCTTAACCTCTACGATCAGCCTGGGACTCACAATCCTCGGCGATTTCTTCAAGGTAAATTTCCTGGCTTGGTTTGCGCCATTGAACCCGGGTTTTCTCAAGGATTTCGAAGCGGGCGTGCTCAGGCTGCTGATTGGCGCAGTCCTCGCCAGCCTGCTTGTTACCTTGCTTTTCTCGCTCTTTTTAACGCGCAAACCAGCCTCCGCGTCGGATTCGGGGAAGCGCCTCGCCCCGCCGGATTGGGCGCAGCAAGCAATTGGATTGGGCGTTTTAGCATTCCTGGTTTCTGGATGGACCATCTGGATCACCAACCTGCATTTCGAGCTTTATTTTCCGTATGACCGCTTTATGCTGATCACAATGCTTGGGACTTCGCTGCTGGTCGCCGGGCTGGCGGGGGTGATCGAGAAACAAATCCCGCTGGGATCGATCCTGATCGCCTTGCTGGTGAGCGTCTCAGTTGGAATCCAGTTTCAGTATCGCCTTCAATATCGCCAGGAATGGCTCTCACAGAAAAACTTTTTCTGGCAGCTTGTCTGGCGCGCGCCAGGAATTCAGCCCGGTACAACGGTGATGACTTCCGAGATTCCTTTCCAGTATTTCAGCGACAATTCCTTGACGGCGCCGCTGAACTGGATTTACGCCCCTGCAAACGTTTCCCGCGAGATGGACTACCTGTTGTTTGACATCGAAGCCCGCTTGAACAAGGATCTGCCAGCCATCCAGCCAGACCTGCCAATCCACATGCCATACCGGGCAGCCCGGTTCGAGGGGAACACTTCGCAAGCCATCGTCCTATTCTACGACCCGCCGCGCTGCTTGAAGGTGATGAACCCGGCAATCGATCGCTTCCTGCCGGTCAAGCCGCTCTACATTCGCGAAGCCGCTCCGCTGTCGCGGCTGGACCTGATCATACCCAATCCTGAAATGAAAGCTGCGCCTCCGGAACATATCTTTGGCAGCGAACCGGACCATCAATGGTGTTATTATTTCGAGAAGGCGGAGCTTTACGCCCAACAAGGGGAATGGGAAACCGCCGCGCAGATGGCAGACCAGGCGTTGAAGATCAACAAACATTTCACCGAGAAGAATATCTCTGAGTTAATCCCTTTCATTATGGCTTACGCGCACACGGATCGTTGGAAAAAAGCGGTTGAATTAACCGGCGAAGCCTATCAAGTCTGGGACAAGACCCAGTACCCGCTCTGTGACGCCTGGCAAAGCATATACACGCACGCGCTTGAAAGCGAATCCAAATCCGGTGCGCTGGCGCAAGTCGAAGGGATTCTAGGCTGCAAGTTCCAGGATGAATAAATGGATCAAAATAAACTGCTCGATGGAATTTCAGTCGTTATCCCGGTCTACAACAGCGCAGAAATCCTTCCCGATCTGATCGCCCGGCTTGCGCCCGTCCTCGATAACATTACAGCCGCTTACGAAGCAATTCTGATTGAGGACGGCAGCCGTGATGAGAGCTGGGCGGTGATCGAGCGCCTCAGCGAAGCAAACGTCTGGGTGCGCGGCATTCGTATGATGCGCAATTACGGGCAGCACAACGCTCTGTTGTGCGGGCTGCGCGCCGCCTGCTTCACTTGCACCGTCACGATCGATGACGATTTACAGCACCCGCCGGAGGAAATCCCGCTGCTTCTCGAAAAAATTGCGCAAGGGTATGATGTGGTCTACGGCACACCCGCAAAGCAGCAGCATGGATTGTGGCGCAACCTGGCGTCGTATATCACCCGCCTGGCGCTGCAGAGCACCATGGGGATCGAGAATGCCCGCAAAGTGAGCGCATTTCGCGCAATCCGAACCCAAGTTCGCCAGGCGTTCGCCCACTATCAAAGCCCTTTTGTCGTTCTGGATGTGCTGCTCGGCTGGGGTACCACCCGTTTTGCCTCGGCGACCACCCAACACCTGCCGCGCCAGAGCGGTAAGTCCAATTACACGTTCTCAAAGCTCATCCTGCACGGCGTCAATATGCTGACCGGCTTCTCGGTCCTTCCGCTTCAAATGGCAAGTCTGATGGGTTTTGCTTCCGCCTTCTTTGGCATATTGATCTTCTTTTATGTCATCGGGCGGTTTTTCATTGAAGGGGGCAGCGTTCCGGGCTTCCCATTCCTGGCTTCGATCATTGCGATCTTCTCGGGCGTGCAGTTATTTGCAATTGGAATCATTGGGGAGTATCTGGCGCGCATGCATTTCAGAATCATGGAACGACCTCCGTACGTCGTGCGCGAAGAAACAGGCGATTATCTAAATGACTGAATCTGAAGAGCCCTGTCAGTTCCTGGAGTGGGACACTTCTTTTTTTAGCAGTCGGATCGCTCGGCTGAATAGCCCGCGCCTCACCCCAACCCTGCTCGATCGAGTTTTCGAGTGGTGCCGGGACCAAACCATAGATTGTTTGTATTTCCTGGCTGATGCGGATGACCCGCAAACCGTCTGGCTGGCGCAGGATCACGGTTTTCGCCTGGTCGAGGTGCGTTACACGCTGGAACGCCGGCTCAACGATTGGGACCCCGAAACCCGCCCCCACGACGCCCCTGGGGTCGTTATCCGCGACGCCTTGCCCGAAGACATTCCCACGCTGCAGAAGATCGCCAGAACCAGCTATCTCGATTCGCGCTTTTATTTCGATTCCAATTTCAGCGAAGAGAAATGGGGCGCATATTATGCGACCTGGGTGAGCAGCAGTTGTCAGGGTGGCGTAGACCTTGCACTTGTAGCAATCAAGGATGGAACTGTGGTCGGATATATCACCGGCTTGGTTGACCGGCAAACGCGCGAAGGGATATACGAACTGACCGGAGTAGATGAATCGGCGCGCCGCAGCGGCGTCGGTCAAGAACTATTTCGCAGCGGGATAGATTGGTATGTCCAACATCAAGTCAATTATCTCTGGGTAGCCACCCAGGGGCGCAATATCGCCACCCAGCGCATGATCCAGCGGCATGGTTTTCTTTCCAAATCCTGCCAGCTCTACTTTCATAAATGGTTCAAGGAGTAAACCGTGGAAGACCCCACGCGTGAATGTTGCACCCACGGCTGGCGCAGACTATAATTGTAGCGGATTTTATTGAGTCAATGAAACAGCAAGAAGCAGTTGACTTTATTCGGGCAGAAATGACCAAAGCGCGCACGGTCAAACAGATCAGCGCTGACCTGAGCGTAAAACTGAACGCGCCGCAAGACGTGGTGGAGAAGTTCGTTAAGAAAATCGTCGATGAGACCGTAGCAACTGACTTTCTCACTTCCGCCGCGATCCACGCCCCAGTTAGCCCCCCAGTAGTAGATCCAGCAACCTTTGAAGCTCTGCTTACGGCAGGTCAGGCGCACCCCGAAGCGAAAGTTCAGTCATCTTCTAAACCAGACCTTCCGTCCGATGCGCACAAACCGCCTGCCAGCCGCGCTGAGGCGGCTGAGCCGCCGGCAGCCGGTCAGCCACCCGAATTCATTAAGTCCCCGAAGTATGACGATCCAGCAATTGAAAGCTTCGTCTTACAAGAGCTGGGAAAGCAGCAGAATCGGGACGACGTCGTGCTCCGCCTGTGTGAACTCACCGGAATGTCCTGGTCTGAAGCTCAGAATGCCGTCGCACGTGTGCAAGCCCGCGGACGAAAGCGGACGACCGCAAACCAGAAAATGATCGTAGCTTCCCTCAGCTTGATCGCCCTGGTCGCCGGCGTTATCCTGTCAGCCGCAGCGCTCAGCCAGGCAGCCACCCTGCTGACCGTGGTCGGCGACCTGGCAGCGTCCACGCCCGAGCAGCTTCAACATCTCTATGGCAATTCTCACCAACTGTTCTGGGCATTTATTCTAGGGATTGCGCTGGGAATCGGGGGACTGGTTAGCCTGATCATCGCAATTCGAAAAAAGTGAAATAAGCCTGGCAGTTGATGAAAACTTTTATTCTGCAGTTGGAGCCACACGATGACATCGTCTCGGTCCGGGATAAAATGGGCTGGGCAAAAAACAGCCGCGTCTTAATCGTCTGGCCCGAAAACGAGACCATTCTAAACCGCCGGCTCGATCTGGTGTTGCTGCAACGAATGAGCCAGACAGCAGGCGCGCAGATGGCGTTTGTCAGTAAAGACCGCGAGGTACAATACCATGCACCCCGCCTTGGCATTCCGGTGTTCAAATCCATTCGCCAGGCGCAAACCAAGCACTGGCGCCTCCCGTTCCGTTTCCGCAAGAATGCCGCCCCCGAACCGATTTCAGCGATCATCGACAGCGCCAATGTTGCTGAACGTCAAATCCCGGTACGTCCGCAACTCACCTCGCGCACGTTGTCCCCGGTTGTCCGGCTGGCGTTCTTTGCCGCCGGTGTGCTTGCGTTTCTGGCGATCGCGGCAGTGCTTGCGCCTGGGGCAGAGGTAATCATCACCCCCCGCACGGTGGTGCAAGACGTGCTGATCGAGGCTTACACCAGTCCGGAAATCAAAGCCATGCAGCTTTCCGGCGCGCTCCCATCCGAGGTTATAACCGTTGAAGTCGAGGGGCGCGCTTCACGCCCGGTCAGCGGTCAAATCAGGCTGCCCGATCAACCGGCGCGCGGCGCGGTGCTCTTCACCAACCTGACCGACCAATCAATCGAGATCTCCGCTGGTACGGTTGTTCAACCTGTGAACAGCTCGGCAGGCGAATTTAGCGCCATCCCGGCTTCGGGATCGCTGCGCTACGCCACCCAGAAGACCGTTATCCTGCCAGCCGGTCCAGGGCAAACCATCGAGGTCTCGGTACAGTGTCTCACGCCGGGCAAAAAAGGCAACCAGCCCGCCAACACGCTCGAAGCCATTGAAGGGTTTCTAGGAACCCAGGTGAGCGTGACCAATCCGCAGCCAATCGACGGGGGCGCCGATCGTCTGGAGCCGGCGCCCAACGAAAGAGACCGGCTCGAACTTGCACGTGAGTTGAACGATTCCCTGCGCCTGACTGCGCTCGAAGAAATGCAGAACGGGCTAGCGCCTGGCGATTTGCTGATCCCCTCCAGCCTGGTCGAAGGCGCGACGCTCGAGAAAACGTTCCAGCCCGAGGACAACCAGCCTGCCGATCAGCTCTCTTTGAACTGGCGGTTGAGCTATCAAGCCAGGGTGGTGCGCTTCGAAGAGCAACTAGCGCTGGCGCAGGCGGTGTTCGATGCGAACCTGCCACAGGGTTATACGCCCATGCCAGACACGTTGACGGTTGAAACGGTTGCTGAACCTCAACAACTCGATGAGCAATCGACGAGTTGGAAGTTGCACGCCGTTCGCCGCCTGACCGCTCAGATCAGCGATTCGCTGGCGCGCCAGACCGTCCTCGGTTTGCCGGTGCAGGAAGCGGCGCAGCGCATGCAATCCGCCCTCCAGCTCGAACAGACCCCTCAAATCCACTTAATACCCGATTGGTGGCCGCGCCTTCCGGTTTTGCCGTTCCGCATCCAGATCATCCAGCGCAGCCTTTACGATCTGGTCAGCGGGGAGCCGCCCGGGTTATGAGAGTGTTGGCAGTCGATCCGGGAGAAAAACGCCTGGGAATTGCCCTCAGCGACACAAGCGCCGCCATCGCCACCCCTCTGACCGTCTTGAAGCACATTTCCTACGCGGTAGATGCCGCGGCGATCGCTCAAATCGCTTCCGAGCAGCAAGCCGAACTAATCATCGTGGGTCACGCTTTAGATGAGGAAAACCGCTCGACCCCCCAGAGCCGGCGCGCCGCCAGGCTGGCGGCGGCAATTCGATCTCAGACCAATTTGCCCGTCCTGCTTTGGGATGAATTTGGCAGCACTCAAACTGCACTGCAAGCTCGCCGTACAATCGGCGTCCGGCGCAGCCGGCGTCAGGACAATATCGACGCGCTGGCTGCCGCGGTGATACTCCAGAGCTATCTGGACTCGCAAACCGATTCTTCTTGATATCCCCGGAAGATGATCTCAAAATCAGATTGAGAAATGAAGAACTCCTCGCTTTTCAACACGCTGGTTACACTCACCTTGATCGTTTTGTGCTTGATCATTGGGATATCGGGCTGGCTGGCATACGACCTCCCCCGAAGGGCTGAACGCGTATTTGGAACTGCTTCCCCAAAAGTTGGCTTTTTACAGCGCTTAGAGTTGTCGGCGCAATTGTTGGCGAAAGAGCAGAAATTGATCAGACCCCTGGACCCCAGCGGCGCTTCCCTTTCCTTTGAAATTCAGCCCGGCGAATCGACCTATTCGATCACCAACCGGCTGCGCCAATCGGGATTGATCCAAGACGAGGCTGCCTTGCGCGGCTTTCTGGTTTATGCCGGGCTGGATACCAGCCTTCAATCGGGGGAATTTAAGCTCAGCCCGCGCATGACCGCGATTGAGATTGCCTGGGCTTTACAGGACACAACGCCCGACGAAGTCACTTTCCGCATTCTGCCCGGTTGGCGCCTGGAAGAAATAGCCGCCTCGCTGCCCACCTCCGGGCTGGAGTTCTCCCCGGATCAATTTCTGGCGGTTGCCAAAAACCCTCCGCAGCAACTCGAATTCTCTCAGCAGCTCCCTCCAGGCGCGAGTCTGGAAGGCTATATGTTCCCCGACAGCTATCGCTTGATGCGCAAAACAAGCGTCATGGCGTTCGTTGAGACGGTGTTGCAAAATTTCCAAATCAAAGTGGATCAAGACCTTCAAAATGGTTTTACGCGCCAGGGACTCGATCTTCACCAGGCTGTCACGCTTGCTTCGCTGATCCAGCGTGAAGCTGTCCTTCAAGACGAGATGCCCATGATCGCATCCGTGTTTCTCAACCGGCTTGAGGCGGGGATGAAGCTGGACAGCGACCCAACCGTCCAGTTTGCATTGGGCTATGACCGAAAAAACGCGACTTGGTGGAAAAATCCGCTCAGTTTGAACGACTTGAAAGTGAATTCCAACTACAACACCTATTTGCACCCTGAACTGCCGCCAGGACCGATTGCCAGCCCCGGATTGAGCGCGCTGCAGGCAGTCGCTTTTCCCGCCCAGGCGCCTTATTATTACTTCAGATCCGCGTGCGATGGATCAGGCGCACATGCATTTGCCGAGACTTTCGAGCAGCACAAACAAAACGCCTGCCCGGAATAATTATGAAATTTGCGATCAACTATTCAACCCAGGCAGCCGTCCTGTTTAAGCAAGGGCGCCTGCAACTCGACCGCTTCAAATGCCCCGAATGGCTAGATCTGATCGATGAAGCCCGCCGGGTGCGCCCGGTGGCGGTGCATTTCAACTTGCATGCGGGACGCGGGAAAATCAAAAAGAAAGACCTGGAGTGGATCGAAAGAATTGCTGACCAAACCCAAACGCCGTTTATCAACCTCCATTTGGAAGTTAAGCAGGGCGATTACCCGCAAATATCACTCGACTCCACCCTGGCGAAGCACCGTAAGTTAATTCTCGACGGGATGCTTTTTGAAATCGACCTCGTCCAAAAAAGGTTCGGGGCGGAGCGCCTGATCGTAGAGAACGTTCCTTATCGACCTGGAGGGAACGCGCTGCGGGTGTGCGCCGAGCCGGAGCTGATCGACGCGGTCGTGCGGAAAACGGGCTGCGGATTTCTATTCGACATCCCCCACGCGCGCATCGCCGCCCATTATCTGGGCATCGACGAAATAGACTACATCCAAAGCCTGCCAGTCGACCGCATCCGAGAGTTGCACTTCACCGGCGTACATCGCTTTGACGGCGGGCTGTGGGATCATCATCTCCAGGCTCAGGAATCTGATTGGAAACTGTTGGACTGGGTATTGGAGCGCATTCGCGTTGGTGACTGGTCAAAGCCCTGGCTATTAGCTTTCGAGTATGGCGGGGTGGGAGAAAAATTCAACTGGCGCAGCGATGCGGTCGAAATTGAGCGTCAATCCAGACGACTGTATGCGAAGGTTAACCCGCTTTAAGGATGTAGTACGTCGCGCGTTTATCGCCGATCTTGATCAAAATATCGCGTTCAACCAGATCGACCAGATCACGCCGCAGCGTCTCTGAGTGCACCTCCGGACACAGATCCTGATAATCCCGATTGGTAATCCGGCGATGTCGAATCAGAAAACTCACAGCCTGTTCCTGGCGCGGGTTCAGCGTAACATCCTGGAGAACTTTGAGAGTCTGTAAAGTTCTCTCCTGCGAGTCTTCTTCCACGGCGCGAAAGATCGTCACGCGGAAGACGCCCCCCGTCTCCTCAAAAACCGGCTGGCGCATTCCGTTTCGGCGCAGCGCTTCCACGACGCGTTTCAGTCCATAGCCCATTCGCTCCCCGAAGCCCATATCGGAGAGAAGCTGCATCAGCACGGCGTTACGGGAAAACCGGGCTTCGAGCAAGTTTTCCAGCGTTACCGGCCCAGGGAGACCGCCCGGGGAAATCACTTCCAACCGGTCTGCGAACAAATGAATATGGATGTTATCGCCCTGGTTGTTGTAGTCGCGATGCGCGGCTGCATTGATGAGCAGTTCACGCACCACTTCGAAAGGGTATTCCGGCGCTTCCTGATGCGTCAGCCCAACCAACCGTACCTGGCTGGAAATGTTCTCGCGCAAAAATGCTTCAGCCTGGCGAAGCTGATCTGGCAACGCGCCGCGGGCTTCCTTTTTGGCGAACCGGTCTGAGAGCGACCTACTGGTAAAACGCGCCATGAGGATGGTGGCGTTTGGCAGCCACTGCTGGGGCTCCTTGGCGAACATCAGCAGCCCGGCATAGGTCGGTCTCAAGACCCGGCTTATTTCATCCGCTCGATCGACAGCATTTCTCTTGGCGCTTCTTCTCCTGGTTGTCTCCGCTTCCTGACGCCAGCGGACACACCCTCGTTTCAAGAGCAGCGGCTCAACCGGCTCAGTATCCGGCAAACCCAGCCAGCGGATGTATTCTGAAACCGCATCTGGGTCCAGGTCATCGAGCGCAGCCTCGGGGTGGGTTTGCCGCTCAAATTGAAGCGCCCCCCGTTCCATCAGTAAAGCGCGCAATTTTCGGGCTGGCAGGGGGTTTGTTTGGCTGTCCTCGCGGCCAAGATAACGCCCTTCTAGGTTATAAACATCCGGCAAGCCGGCTGGAATGCTAACCACCATGATCATCCGGTTGTCAATGACCTCAGTATCTGGAATGGGCAGCACGAGCGGTGGATCGATGAGCAGCGCCGCCTGTAAAACGGTATCCAGGGCTTTCTCTATGTCGTGGATCCCTTGCACTTGAGGCGAGCGCGGGGCAATGCCGATTAGTATCCTCCCACCGCAGCCGTTTGCCAAACCCACCATCACGCTGGCGAGCCTGTAGACCGACACGTCAGCCGGAAACCAATGCAGCGTCGACCCTATCCCCTGCGCCAGCAAGGCGCGGATATCCTTTTCGAGCATGCTTTATTCCGATTGTTGCGCTTGTACCCGCACCGGAATGAAGTCGCCTTCAGTGGAGTCTTTTTTACGGCGTGAACGCAGCGGTCTTTTCGGCTTTTCTTCTGGAACCAAAGCGAGCTTCAAGACTTCATCCATCTGTTCGATGGGAATGATATTTAATTCACTGCGCGCCCTCTTGGGGACATCCACCAGGTCTTTTAAGTTCTTACTGGGCAAAAGTACCTTTTTAATGCCCGCGCGGTGCGCCGCCAGGACTTTTTCCCGCACTCCCCCCACCGGTAAGATCTTGCCGCGGAGCGTGATCTCTCCCGTCATGCCCACTTCGCTAAACACTTCACGACCGGTAAAAGCCGAAGCGAGCGCGGTGCAGATTGTGATGCCCGCGCTTGGGCCATCCTTCGGTATCGCGCCTTCCGGGATATGAATGTGAATATCGACTTGCTCGAACACTTCGTTATCAATCCCAAGCATCGCCGAGCGGGATTTGAGGAAAGACAGCGCCGCTTGAGCCGACTCTTGCATCACATTACCGATCTGACCGGTTATCTGCAGGTTGCCTTTTCCCTCCATCAGCAAGACCTCCACCGGCATAATCTCACCGCCGTTCTCGGTCCAGGCGACCGCTGTCGCCACGCCGACTTCATTCTGACGCTCCGCCTCGAGGTTGAAAAATTGAGGCGGACCGAGGAAGCGCTCGATCGCCGAAGACCCGACGTGAGAGGGGTAGCGGCGATTCTCTGCCTTCAAGCGGACGATCTTGCGGCAAACCTTACCGATTTCCCGCTCGAGATTTCGCACCCCCGCCTCATACGTATATTCTCGGATGATCCTTTGCACAGCCGTGTCAGCTAGTCTCAACTCGCCTTCCTGCAGCCCGTTTTCGTCAAGCTGGCGCGGGATCAGAAACAGGCGGGCGATTTCGAGCTTTTCTTCTTCGATGTAGCCTGGAAACTCGATTAACTCCATGCGGTCGATCAACGCAGGCGGGATGGTCCCCGTGGTGTTTGCCGTAGTGATGAACATCACTTTGGAAAGATCATAGGGCAGCTCGAGATAATGGTCGGAAAACGCAAAATTCTGCTCCGGGTCGAGCACTTCTAACAAGGCTGACGCCGGGTCGCCGCGGAAATCTTGCCCGAGCTTGTCGATCTCATCCAACATAAAAAGCGGGTTGATCGTTCCTGCCCGGCGCATGGTTTGCAGAATCCGCCCGGGAAGCGCGCCGACGTAGGTGCGGCGGTGCCCGCGAATTTCAGCCTCGTCCCGCACGCCGCCCAGCGAAAGGCGCACAAATTTACGCCCCAGCGCCTCGGAAATCGAACGCCCAAGCGATGTTTTTCCGGTGCCCGGCGGACCCACAAAGCACAGGATCGGCTGGCGGGCTTTCTTTGGTTTCAAGCTCCGCACCGCGATATATTCAAGGATGCGCTCTTTGGCGCGCGGCAACCCATAATGGTCGTTCTCCAGCACGTTCGCGGCATGACGCACGTCCAGGTTGTCCTCGGTTGCGGAACTCCAGGGCAGTTCGAGAATCCATTCGATATAGGTGCGGATAATGCCCACTTCCGGCGCCATCGAGGGCATTTGTCCCAACCGCTCGACCTCTTTCAGCGCCCGCACCTGCACTTCTTCCGGCAGCCCCGCGGAGTTGATCCGAGTTTGGAGCTCATAAATCTCGCGCATCCAGGAATCCCCCTCGCCAAGCTCGGTCTGGATGACCTTCATCTGTTCGCGCAGGTAAAATTCGCGCTGCGAGCGATCCACTTCGTTTTGGGCGCGCGAATGGATCTCGTCTTCCAACTCCAAAACGTCCGCTTCTTTAGCGAGCAGGCTGATTACCTGCTCCAGGCGCTCCATTGGATCCAGGATTTCGAGCAAATGCTGGCGCGTGTTCAAGGGCGGCGCAATCGCGGTAACGATCATATCCGCCAGCCAGCCAGGGTCGTCGATGTTCAACGCAAAGAGATAGGCTTCCTCGGGCAGGCTGCGGTCGAGCTGCACGCATTTTTGGAACATCTCGCGCGCGGTTCGCATGGTGGCATCCGTCTGGCGGTCCAAACCGGCTGTCTCATAGATCGGTCGAGCGCGCACCACCATGTAAGGCGAGTCTTGCAGAAATTGCTCAACCTTTACCCGCCGCCGCCCCTGAACCAGGGCGGAGCTGGAATTATCCGGCATGCTTAACAGGCGGCCCACCGCCAGTTCGACTCCGACTGTAATAAAATCGCTCGCATCAGGGTGTTCCACGTCTGGGTCGCGTTGGGTCAGCGCGATCACCGTATGATCGTTGATCTGGGCTTCTTCCACCGCCAGCAGGGCATCCTCTTGCGAAATAAAGATCGGGGAAACCATGTGCGGGAAAACCACCAGGTCGTGCAGCGGCAGGACCGGGCATTCAATTAATCCGTCTTCATCGGGGGTGGCGTCGGGTACGCTGTAAAGCTCCTCCGTCCGCCGGTGCATCGCTTCGCCGAACTCTTCTTCTTCGTCTCTGGTATACCAATCATCCGATCGCATGAGTTTTCCCATCTATAAAGTTTGTTCGCCCGCATTCGTTCAAAGGGAATCCTGCGCGCCTCGATTGTACCAGGAATGGCGCGCCCCCGCCGCGATAAAAATACTGCCGGTAACCAGCACGAGTTTGTCCCGCCCGGCTGTCTGTAACGCCGCGTCAAGGGCGTCCTCCACTGCTGGGACGGTTCGGGCTGGTTTACCATGCTCCTGCACCAGGGCGATCAAAGCATCCGGCTCGATCGCGCGCGGGTGGTAGGAACGCGTAAAAATCACCTCGTCGACGCCCTGCAGCAGTTCAGCCAGCATTCCTGCGATGTCTTTGTCCTCCGAGGCTCCGAAGACCAACACGATCGCCCAGCCCTTGAAATACGCTTCCAGCGCCTGCATCAAACGCCGAGCTGAATCGCGATTATGCGCGGCGTCGATGACGAGGGGGGGGTCGCGTTGTAAAATCTCAAACCTGCCGGGCCAGTTGACGGTCCTGAACCCCTCCTGGATCGACCCTATCGAAAGCGGCAAGCTGTGGTCATTCGCAGTCCGCAAGGCGGCATACGCCGTCGCGGTGTTTTCCAATTGATGTTCGCCGAGCAGCGGAATCTGAAGCGCCACCGCCTCTGCAGAGGATTGCCGGCTATTCCATACCCGGATGGATTGTCCTTCCAGGCTGTTCTCAACGCTGACAAAGTGATAGTCCTTCCCAACCTGGATTACCGGAGCGTTTAGCCTGGCGGCGATCTTTTCGAGCGTCAAACCGGCTTCTTCTTTTTGTGGAGCGATGACCACCGGCACTTCGCTCTTGATGATGCCGCCTTTTTCAGCCGCGATCTCAGCCAGCGTTTCGCCGAGGACTTGCGTGTGGTCATAAGAAATGGACGTGATTACAGTAACATTGGGTTGAACCACGTTGGTCGCATCCAGCCGGCCTCCCAGCCCCACCTCCAGCACAACGGCAGTCGCCTTCTGTTTCGCAAAATACAACAACGCCAGGGCAGTCGTGATCTCAAAAGTGGTCATTTCGGTACCCTGATCGAGAAAGGGGCGGATTTCGTTCACGAGGTCAACCAAATCCGTGTGCGGGATAGGCGCGCGATTAATCTGGATGCGCTCTGCATAATCCTGTAGATGAGGCGAGGTATATAAACCCACTCGATAACCGGCGGCTTCCAGGGCGCTGGCGCACAGGGCGCACACGGAGCCTTTCCCTTTGGTCCCCGCGACGTGGATGATCGGATAAGCGCGTTCCGGGTTGCCAAGAAATTCGAGAAACCGACGCATGCGGTCTAGGTTGAATTTCTCAGCCATGTTGCGCAGCCCGCGCGACAGGCTGTAGTCGACAAAGCTATAAAGATATTCGAGCGTTTTTTGATAGGAGGTCTCAGGATCCATAAGTTTAGCGATTCTACCCGCCCAGGGGTTTCAAGACAAGGGGACGCGAAAAACCCGAATGAATGGATGGTAAAATCCACCCTGTGTTAAGGAGAGTATTTCGAATGATCATTTGGGTTATCGGTTTGATACTCATTGCAGCGGCTGTAGTCCTGACCTTGCCGCGGTTGGTCACGTCTATTTACGCAATGCCGCGCACATTTACGGTTGAAAGTGCGCCGCCCTCGCGCGTGGCAATCGTCTTTGGCGCGGGACTGTGGCGCGACGGCAGCCCCACTCCGGTTCTGCGCGATCGCGTGGCGACCGCCGCTCAGCTTTACTTCTCGGGGCGGGTGGAAAAATTGCTCCTGAGCGGGGACAATAGCGAAACTCACTACAATGAGCCGGGCGCAATGCGCGAATACGCTCTGACGCTCGGCATTCCAGACGAAGCGATCGTTTTAGATTACGCCGGCAGGCGGACTTATGACACCTGTTTCCGAGCGCGGGCGATCTTCGGCATCGAAGAGGCGATTTTAGTGACCCAGCAATTTCATCTCCCACGCGCCTTGTACGTTTGCAACCGACTCGGCATCCACGCAGCCGGCGTGCCTGCCGACCGGCGCCAGTACAACCGGCGCTCACTGTTCTGGTGGAATCTGCGGGAAGCGCCGGCTACATTGGTTGCCTTGTGGGAGGTTCATTTCACCCGCCCGCAGCCCATCCTTGGCAAGAAAGAACCCATTTTTCCAATGGAGGTTCAATGAATCGCGCAGAAGCCCTCTCAATCGTACAGGAATTCGTCCAATCCGAAAATCTGCGCCGCCACATGTACGCAGTGGAAGCCGCGATGCAGTTCTACGCCGAGAAATTCGGGGAGGACGTGGAAACCTGGGGGGTTACGGGGCTCCTGCACGATTTTGACTGGGAAATCCACCCCACGCTGGACCAACACCCCCAGGCGGGAGTTCCAATCTTACAGGAACGGCATGTGCCCGAGGAGATCATCCGCGCTATTCAAAGCCACGCAGAGCATACGGGCGTACCCCGCACCACCCGCATGGAGAAAGCCCTCATGGCGTGCGATGAAATCACGGGTCTCATCACCGCGGTGGCGCTTGTCCGGCCCTCCCGCTCTTTGCACGATCTGACGGCGTCCTCAGTCAAAAAGAAGTGGAAGGACCGCGCCTTCGCCGCCGGCGCCAATCGGGGCGAAATCGAACAAGCGGCGCTCGAATTTGGAGTGCCGCTCTGGGAGCACGTCGATAACGTTATCCTAGCAATGCGCCGGATCGCCCCCGAATTGGGTCTCGAAGGAAACCCAGTTGAAAAACCAGAAAATTAGCGGATGTTATTCCGTGGCGATGCGGGTGCCCTTACAGGGGTCGCCGCAATAATCGATGATGCCCATCAACTCGTCAATTACCGGCTCGGTGGATACCAATGTCCGCCCGTCCTTTAGGGTCAGAAATACTTTGAGATCGTGGGTTTGCAAAACCTGCGTCACCTGACCCGTCAGGATGATCCCGACCGCTTTGTTCCAATCGACTTCGTCGCCATCCTTCAGTTCAGGATAAACGCTAACAGCCTGCGATGAGTTGGTATTGGATTCGGTTTCGCCAGTCTCGGCTGGGGCGGGTTGAGGATATGCCTCATTTTCGGCAGGCGCTTCAGTCGCGGCAGGCAAAGTTATCTGAGAGGCGTTCGAGTTCGGAGCGGTCTGGCAGCCAGCCAGGATTACCGACACGATTGAAACTATAAGAAAGAGACGGGCAAATTTCATTTATTCCTCCATCAAGCGGCTTTGGATAGGTCCTACCCCATCCAGACGCAAAATGCTCGGATAAAGATCCTTGGGGGACAGGCTCTGATGACCCGCAATTATTGCGCCAATTATAACCCATCCAAACCATAATCAGACAGGCGCGAACCGGTTGACAAGCGCCCTATTTTCAGCTAAACTCAGATCAATCGACTATGCGCAAGCAATCGTCAACGGAGAAAATTATGTCCAACGATCAGATCTCTTCTTTGCCCGAAAAAACCATCAGCCCGCATATCAACGCCGCCAGCTTGCTCAGCCCGACCTTACAAATCTGGCGCATCTATCTGGAGGATCAAGGCGTCTCGACCCACACGGTTAAAGCCTTCCTCTCCGATCTCAACCTATTGGCTGCCTACCTGCCTCCCGATCGTCCAATTGGCGGGATTTCCACCACCGACCTCAACCAATTTCTCAATTGGCTGCAGCATGGGCGCAATGTACCGTGCAGCCCAAAGTCGCTTGCACGGCGTATTACTTCCCTCAAAGCTTTTTTTCGCTGGCTGCATCAATACGGCGCGCTCCTGGTTGACCCGGCTGAGAAGATCCCTCAAAAAACCGTCATCAGCCCGCTGCCCGTTGTACTGACACCCGCAGAAACCGACCTGATCTTGGAGGTCGCCCAAAAACATCGCACAGCTCAAAAACCAGACGCCCGCCCTTACGCCCTGGTAGCGCTGCTTCTAAACACTGCCATTAAAAAAGGCGAATGCCTGAACATCAACTGCAATCATATTGAGTTGGACAGCCCCACCGGACCGTTCCTGTTCGTCCGTTACGCCAGCCCGAAGAACCGCTTCAAGGAAAGAAAAATCGCGCTGCCGGAAGACTGGATCACGGCTTATCATGAATTCGCCGCCCAATATGCGATCAAAGATCGCTTATTCCCCTGGTCTCCGCGGCGGTTAGAGTATTTGCTCGAAGATCTGAGCGCTGAAGCCGGGCTGGAAAAGCACCTCTCCTTCGATATGTGCCGCTGGACCAGCGTCCTCGTGGATTGGAAATCCGAGATGGAACATGACAAAATCCGCCAGAAGCTCGGGGTATCCAAAATCCAGTGGCGCGAGGTCAGGATAAAATTAGAGAAACTGGCGTCATACTGATCGAGGTTTCGAAGCTGAAGCGCATCCCCTGATTTGCCAGGCTCAAGCTATGCTTGCGCTTCAGCCGCCGATCTGGCTCATCGCACGGTTGAGCGGTATCTCGCCTTTCGCAAGCTGATGCCCCCACGGCTTTTCCCATATGCCTTGCTGGATCAGATGGCGCAGCTCCTGATCGGAAGCGCCAGCGCGCATCGGGCGAAGTAAATCAACTTCTTTCTCACGCAATAAGCACAACCGCAGCCTTCCATCCGCAGTGAGGCGGACGCGCGTGCAGCTTGCACAAAAAGGTTGCGATACAGTCGCGATAAACCCTATTTCTCCGCAGCTTTTAGGGATGCGAAACAGGCGCGCTTCGCCATCAAGATTTCCATCGTTCAGGCTTTCGAGTGCGCCGTACTCGCTTTCGATGACTGTTTTAATTTGTTCTGCGGTCACCCCTTGATCCAGCCAAAAATCGGTCGAGCTGGCAAAGGGCATCATCTCTATGAAGCGAACCTGCCAGGGATGCTCGATGGTCAAACGCGCCAGTTCGACGACATCCTGCAAATTGTAGTATCGCATGACCACCGAGTTAATCTTGATGGGCGCCAATCCTGCCCGCTCTGCGGCTGCAATACCCTCCCAAACGTCCTCGATTTCCCCTCTACGGGTCATACTTTGAAACTTGAACGGGTCAAGCGTATCCAGGCTGAAGTTGACCCGCTGCAAGCCCGCTTGCGCAAGCGGACCAGCCAGCCGTGAAAAAAGGATCCCGTTCGTGGTTATCGAAAGCGACCGTACGCCCGGCACAGATGCCATCGCCCGAACAAGCTCGACCACCCCTGCCCGCACAGTCGGTTCCCCACCAGTCAGCCGAAATTTAACGAAACCCAAACCGACAAATAAGCGCACCAAACGCAAGATCTCAGCGTCCTGCATCAATTCTGCGTTTGGTTGGAAACGGATATCCTCCGGCATACAATAAACACACCGTAAATTACAATGATCCGTCAGGCTGATTCGCAAGTAGTTGATCCGTCTGCCATACCGATCGAACGCCATGCTAACTCCAAATATTCCACAACCGAAAGCAATCAGATAAAAGACCTAATCCACACCTGGCTGGTCTGCCGCCTGAAAACCAACTCATTTCGCGATCAAGGAAATGACCATCGAAAAGATGACGAAAAGCCCAATCACAACCGCAATGGCTTGCTGGATGCGGAGGTTTCTTTGCTCCCTGTTAGAACGAACACTTTTCTTTGCCATAAACGCCCTGCTTTCTATGAAAACAATCTATTATTCCAGAACTTCTTTAATCGTCTGAGCCAGCCCCGGGTTGATGCCATTCACCAGAATCAACTCATCTTGGGAGGCGTTCAGGATCCCTTCAATCGAACCGAACCGCGCCAACAACGCCTTGCGCCGCGTTGGACCGATCCCCGGAATTTTATCCAGACGCGATGCCAGCCCCGCCTTTGTGCGCTGCTGGCGGTGAGCGGTGATCGCAAAACGATGCGCCTCATCGCGGATGCGCTGGACGAGGTAAAGCGCCTGCGAATGGCGCGCCAGCACCAACGGGAGCGGCTTCCCAGGTAAGAACAGTTCCTCGTTCTGTTTTGCCAGACCCGCCACTGGAATTTTTCCAGCAAGGTTGAACTTCTCCAGCACAGCCACAGCCCGGCTCAATTGACCCTTTCCACCATCTACGATCAGTAAATCCGGCAGCCGGTAAAAAGCCTGATCCGGTTTTTTCCCGGGCGTTTCCGCGGTTTCCTGCGCGGCTTTCCAGCGGTTAAACCTCCGCGTCAGCACCTCTTCCATGCTGGCGAAATCGTCTGGTCCGCTGACGCTGCGAATGTTAAAACGCCGGTAGAGGTTCTTCCTCGGCACACCCTGCTCGAAAACCACCATGCCCCCAACGGCTGCGGTGCCTTGAATGTTGGAAATATCATAACACTCGACCCGCCCAAGCGGCTGCTCGAGTTCCAACGCGGCTTGAAGCTCGCCCAACGCCTGTTCCTGGCGGTGACGGTCTGCGCGCCACTGCGCCTGGAGCGCCCGCAGCGTTTCAACGGCGTTCTCCACCGCCATGTCGATCAACTCTTGCTGCAACCCCTGGTGCGGTACTACGAGTTCGACTTTTTGATCGTCGCGGCGCTGGTTCAGCCACTGGCGGATGATCTGGGCTTCCTCCACCTCGTGGGGCAGCAGCACTTGGGGAGGCACGCTGGACGTTTGGCTATAAAATTGCTTGATAAACTCAGACATCACGTCGGCATCGCTGTTTTCCTCCGCGCCCTCGAGCAGAAAGTAATCCCTGCCAATCAGCTTTCCGCCTCTGACGAAGAAGACCTGCACCACCGCATCGCCATCGGAACGGGCTAAAGCCAGCACGTCTGAATCGATGTAGTCGCTGGAGATGATCTTCTGGCGTTCAACCACCGCTTCAATCGCTCGGATCTGATCGCGCAGCGTTGCTGCCGTTTCATACTGCATCTCCTCGGAGGCTTTCTCCATTTTCGTCCGCAAGCGGGTGATAACGTTTTCCGTCCGTCCTTCGAGGAACTGGCACAAGTCACCGATCATCTGCCGATAACTGGCTTGGTCAATTTTCCCAATACAAGGAGCGCTGCAAAGCTTGATATCGTAATACAAACAGGCGCGCTCGTCTTTGCCGGTGATCTCCCGATCGCACGTGAGATAAGGAAAGATGCGCCTCAGCAAGTCCAACGTCTGGTGAACCGCCCAGACGCTGGTGTAGGGACCATAATAACGCGAGCCATCCTGCACCATCTGGCGGGTCACCGTCACGGTAGGAAACGGATCCGCCCAATGCACTTTGATGTATGGGTAGCGTTTATCATCTTTCAACCGGACGTTGTAGTGCGGGCGATGCTTTTTGATCAGGTTCATCTCAAGGATCAGCGCTTCAAGCTCCGATCCTACAACAATCCATTCAATATCCTGAATGTGCGAGACCAGCTTGCGGATGCGCGGTTCGTGATTTGCGCTGACATGAAAATAAGAGCGCACCCGGTTGCGCAAATTGACCGCCTTACCGATATAGATGACTTTCCCCGCCTCATCTTTCATCAAGTAGCAGCCCGGCTTGCTTGGCAGGCTGTTTAGGATATTGCCAATTTTCTCGTTGTGCTCAGACATGATAAGTAAAGATTATGCCAGGATGACCTGGTCGAGCAGTTCCAGCGCCGCCTTCGCCAGCGTTTCTGGTTCGCCCTGGTAAACGCCAACGATGCCGCCCTCGCCGTCCAGCACAGCCACCGCCGGCTTTGAACTGATATCGCGCAAGCTCAATGCGCGGGCGCATGCGCTCTTCCAGTCTGGCAAGATGATGACGTAATCACCCGGATCCACATCGCCGGAGAGCTTCTCAACCGTTTCTTTGTAAGCTTTCTTCATTTCACTTTCAGCCAAGCCGTGGAAGATTCCGGGGATGCCGCGCAAACTGGCAATATTCGCCACGAGCACCTGGGAAGCGTCCGGATAGCGGTCTCTAACAGCCTGAGTGATTTTCTCGGACAGATATTGGGTGTCCACCCAGAGAAAAGCCAGCACCATCGGGACGCCTAATCGATCCAGCACAAACCTGCGCCCTGAGGCAATTGCCGTCAATTTTATCGGTGGGATTTTTTCCATTTTCACATCAGATCAGAACAACTTGCCTCGAATTGCTGCTGATTATACCGAAGACAGATAAGAATTTCATCAGAACGTCAACTTCATGAAAACAGCAGAAGAACTCAAGGGTGAAACCGATGGGCCCCAGCCATTGTTAGCCGGGGACAAAATAAAGAGCAGCCGTAACTATGGCGCGCATTCCGTGTTTCAATAGCCGAATAAATTAACGAGCTGAGTAGACTGTTATGAGGAGGATGAAATGACTTTCGAAATATTCTGCATGACTCTGATTGCGCTTTTCTTTGGTATGGCGGTTTGTTTCAATGGGTATCGCTGGTTTATCATCTTGCTGCCGATCCTGGGATTCTTCTTTGGTTTTGGACTTGGCGCTCACACTGTGACCGCGATCTTTGAGGGAGGGTTTCTGAGCACAATTACGAGTTGGGTGGTGGGTTTTGGCGTTGCTCTGGTGTTCGCGGCGCTTTCATATTTGTTCTATTTTGTTGGCGTCGCTTTGATCGGGGGTTCGCTTGGCTACGCCCTGGGCGTCGGCTTTATGGGGCTGATTGGGATCAACTTCAGCCTGCTCGTCTGGCTGGTCGGCATGGCGCTCGGGGTAGTTTTTGCTATCGCCACACTGGCGCTCAACATTCAGAAATATGTGATCATCATCTATACCGCTTTGGCAGGCGCGGCAGTGATCGTAGGCTCTTTCCTGTTCGCGTTTGGCGTCATTCAACCGGTTGATGTGGGCTTCAATGCGGTCGGAAAAGTCATCGCGAACTCGACGATCTGGCTGATTATCTTTGTGGTGCTCGCCGTCCTGGGTCTTGTCTCGCAGCTCTACGCCAACCGAACCTACGAGCTTGCCCCTCCGGAAAGCCCCATCGCCTGACCAACGCGCACACAGACTTCAGGACCAGCTTCGGTTTTGGCGCTGGTCCTGACTTTTTAATCGCAGCGGCAGCGAACGCCTAGTCCGCGTTGGAATTAGCGGGTATGACTTTGATTTCGAAGAGCCTGGGCCAGTACTTGCCGGTGATAAAAAGCCGTCCGCTATCTAGATCGTAAGCGATTCCGTTGGGGACTTCCGCTGCGACAAGCTCCTCGGGAGTTAGCAGCCCGCCGATATCGATCCACCCTTTGACCCGCCCGCTGCTGGGATCGATGCGCGCGATGCAGGAGGTCTGATAAACGTTCGCCCAAACCTCCCCTGCAACAAATTCCAGTTCATTGAGCCGCGTTACCGGCGTTTCATGATTCCGAACCTGAACCGCTGAAATTGTCTTTTGGTCCTCTTTAGAAAGCCAGTAAAGCTGGTCCGAACCATCGCTCATGATCAGATTCTGCCCGTCATCCGTCAGCCCCCAGCCTTCGGTCGCATAAGCAAAAGTGCCGGTCATCCCCAGGCTGCTCGGATCGTAGATAAAGCCGGTATGTTCTTTCCAGGTAAGCTGAAAGAGCCGCCCATCAAGCAACGCTAATCCCTCGGCGAAATAAGCCTCGGGAATCTCTCTGGACAATTCCACCTGCCCGGTCTCGAGGTCCACAATTCGAACCGCGGAGGCGCCGTATAAGCCCGTGCTTTCATACATCACCCCGTCCGCGTACACCAGCCCCTGGGTGTACGCTTGCGGATCGTGAGGGTAAGTGTTGATCACCTCGTGAGAATAAACCGGCAGATCTTCGGCAAATTCGAGCCATGGACAAACGTAGGTGAAAACCGCCGGCTGCTGACTTGAAGCCGGCGCAAGCGGCACCCTGCCCGGTCCCAATTGAGGCGGGTTGGCGGTTGCCAACGCCGCAGCCGTGGACGGCAAGTCCGGTGGCTGCGGGTAAGCCGGCATCGCAGGCATCTCGGGAGGCGGATAGGGTGTCGGGGACGCCGGGGCGCGCGTCGCCCTCGCCAGAGAGATCGTCGGATTGCTTTTATGAGGTGTCTGCCCGACGCTGCAAGCGGCGCTCGCCAACAAAACCGCAATGGATAGCAGCCGCCAGATAACTTTTCCACTCATAAAACGGGATTATACTCAATCAGCCACATTTCACGCTGAATTCGCCGGTTCGCGATTTATAATGATTGCTGAGTGATCGTCGCTCTCAAACTGATTAAGGAGATTATTTGATGGGATTTCACGGCGCCGGCTGGTGGAGCTACCTCAGCGCCTCGGAGGAGAAACCCCGGGTAACCTGGGCATTGCTGCGCCGGGTGTTCAATTACTCCAAACCATACCGCAAAGAATTAACTGGCATGCTGCTCGCGATCCTGGCGGGCACGAGCTTGACTCTGGTTACGCCATTAATCTTGCGCACACTGATCGATCAAACCATCCCCCAAAAGAACCTGCAGCAACTGGTCTGGTTAGCGCTGGGGTTACTGGTCGTACCGGCGCTCGGCGGTTTGATCAACGTTTTTCAGCGCCGGTTGAATGCCCGCGTCGGGGAGGGCGTGATTTTTGATCTGCGCGTGGCGCTGTTCGCCCGCCTGCAGCGCATGTCGCTGCGCTTCTTCACCAACACCCGCGTCGGCGAATTGATGAGCCGCCTGAACAACGACGTCGTCGGCGCCCAAAACGCGATCACCAGCACAATCGTGGGGATCATTACCAACATCGTACAAGCTACGGCGGTGTTGATCGTGATGCTGCGGTTGGAGTGGCGTCTGACCATCATCAGCGTCTTGATTCTGCCGCTTTTCATCCTGGCGGCGCGCCAGATGGGCAGCCGGCTGCGCACCATCGCGCGCCAGGCGATGGACGCCAACGCCCAGATGAACGCCATGATGAACGAAACGCTCAACATTGGCGGGGCGCTGCTGGTGAAGCTGTTCGGCAGGACTGATCTTGAGGTCGAACGATTCAAGAACCGCGCTTCGACCGTGCGCGATATCGGAATAAACCGCGCGGTTTTGGGCACCTTCTTTTTCGTCATCATTGGGCTGCTCAGCGCGGTGGGCACCGCCCTGGTGTATGGATTGGGCGGCTACCTGGTAATCCGGGAGGTGTTCACCATCGGTACGATCGTGGCGTTTGGCGCCTACCTGACCAGCCTGTACAGCGCACTCCAGGGTCTGGCAAACTCGCCGGTCGAATTCGCGACATCGATCGTCAGTTTCGAGCGGGTCTTCGAGGTGATCGATCTGCCGCCGGAGATCGAACAAAAACCCGACGCCCTCATCCTTCAGAATGTGCGCGGCGAGCTAGAATTCGAGCAGGTATCTTTTCGTTACGATCTGGACACCCTGCCTCTGCTCAGCCAGGTGGAAAGACACGGCTCGCTCAGCAGCGTGACCACGGCGCTGTCCGGGACAAAGGTCGAGACGAAGCCAGTTCGCGATGCGCCGCCCGCGGACGGGAATGGAAGCGCCCAGCCTCCCGCGCTCCTCGACCGCCCATTGCCGGCTGAAGCCGAAGAAGAGAGCGAACCGCGCAGCCAGGCGCGCTTGAACGCGCTGGAGGATATCTCGTTCGCTGTCCATCCGGGGCAGCTCCTTGCGCTGGTGGGTCCCAGCGGAGCCGGCAAAACTACCCTGACCTACCTGATACCGCGCCTTTACGACCCCTCCAGCGGACGGATCCGCATCGACGGGCACGATCTGCGCGACGTTACCCTCGACTCGCTTTCGAACCAGATCGGCATGGTTACCCAGGAAACGCACCTTTTCCACGACACCATCCGCACAAACCTGCTTTATGCAAAGCTGGACGCCACACAAGCGGAGCTTGAAGCAGCCTGCCGGAGCGCCAACATCCACGAATTCATTTCCGAACTGCCCGAGCGTTACGATACGGTGGTTGGCGAACGCGGCTATCGGTTGAGCGGGGGCGAGAAGCAGCGCCTAGCGCTGGCGCGCGTGATCCTTAAAAACCCCGCCATCCTGGTGCTGGACGAGGCGACCAGCCACCTGGACAGCGAATCGGAGCTTCTTATCCAGGAAGCGCTAAAACGCATCATGACCGGGCGAACCAGCATCGTGATCGCTCATCGCTTAAGCACTATTCTGGCTGCCGATTCGATCTTGGTGATGGACCGCGGCAGAATCGCCGAACGCGGCGCCCACCAACAACTGCTCCAGCTTGGCGGGATTTATACCAGCCTGTACGAGACCCAGTTCAACCGCCAGGCTGAAGGGCGGGCGTGAAGTGCAAAGCACATCTGGTGCACGCAAATTGGTTCAGGCTGCAAGGTCGCAGGGCAGGCTCGGCAAGGCTCAGCCGCGGGGCAGAATCCCCGCCGCCTGCCGCCAGCCGTGTTAGCCGGCTTTGTGCCCTTGAATGACTCGATAAACTACAGCCCCAGAGCGGGGTCGAGCGCAAGGCTGCCCGCGCCCATAAATAACAGCGCCAAAGCCATCGCCAGCAGTGCAAAGTCGAGTTCCCAGCCGGAACCCTGTTGACCCACGAACCCGACCTTCATGAAGCCTCTCTTGGCGACAAAAATCGCTACGAGCATATTAATGATGAACCCGACTGCCATAATGCGCGTCCCCAGACCGAGGATGATCAGCACCGAACCGAACGTCTCGAGTAACGCCACGACCCAGGCAAAGAGCGTAGGCAGCGGGACGCCCATCTGCTTGAGGAATCCGCTAAAGCCAGCCGTGCCTTTCGATGGCGAGTTGGGATTGAGTTTGGGCAATCCGTGAACGAGGAAGATGATTCCCATACCCAGGCGTAGAAACAACAAGCCCCAATCGCTTAAAGGTGCGAATATGCTCTCCAACATCGTTATCCTCCTTTATATATTGAAAAGTGGGATTAGTATTGTTGCAACGCACGGGCTAATGATAAGTCCGGCGCTGTAATCAGAGCAATTATACCGGATAACGACAGATTTTAGCGGAAAGGGGGGAGCAGAAAAAAATCCGCAGCGAGGAAAATGCCGGAACCCTGTTTCATTTCTGTTCCAGCATCAGCCCGGGTTTTCCTCAGTTCTTGCGCCGATAAACAAAGCAATGCTGATGCCGATCAGTACAGCTGCGACCAGCGAGAATACAATATTTGCCGGACCCCATTTCATCACCAAACCGACGCTGTTAACCAGCAGAAGCACAAAGCCTAACAGGCTTATTGCCAAACCAATTGTATACCTTTTTTGTTTATCATTTCTAATTCCCCTTCTGATGTACCGGTAAGAGCAATAAGAATGCGCT
>MWTA01000028.1 GCA_002050125.1 Anaerolineae bacterium UTCFX2
GGGTGCTCGTCCAGGCAGGCGATAATCTCGCAGCAGATGTCTGCCAGCCAGGCGAATCGAGTCGTTTGTATCAAGCAACAGCCGGCGCAGATGAAAAGAAACCGATGGTGTGGCTGCTCGCAGCGCAAACGATCCCCGAAGCTGCGGCGGGGAAGTTGGTCGTGGTCGGTCTGCGGCTTGACGATCGATACGCCGCGCAGTTGAGCGCGCGCACCGGCTTGGAACACATTTTGCTCTTTGACGGGAAATACAGCAGTTCGAGTCTGGCTGGCTCGGACGCCGCCTGGGAGGGCAGCCCGCCCGCGCTGCCAGGCGAGGGTCAGAAGGGCGTTTTCACATTCCAAAACACACCTCACTATGCTGTCCGGAGCCCTTTAGCGGATTCCAGGCAAGAATTGGTGTCCTTCCTCTCGACCCAAAATATCACCACCGCCCAACAAACGTTGACCCGCACTCTGGTTGCGGGAATCCTGCTGGTGGTGCTGGTCAGCTCGGTGATCGGGGGTTTTCTGGCGAGCCGCATCAATCGCCCGCTGGTGCGCCTGCGGAATTCGGCGACAGCGCTGCGGCGCGGCGATCTGACGACCCCGATTGTGCCCCGGACGCGCCTCGAACAGATCGCTCAGGTCGCTTATGCGCTGGAGGACGCCCGGGTCGCGCTAAACCACAGCCTCACGGCGCTGCGCCAGGAAACCGAGTGGAATGACCATCTGTTGAACTCGATCCTGGAGGGCATCCTGGCGCTGGATCGTCAGAATCGGATCACATTTTTCAGCCAGGGGGCAGAACGGATCACAGGCTATCGCCAGGAGCGGGTGATCGGCAAGCCCGTGGACGCGATCCTTCAATCTGCGACCGAGGAAAGCTTCAGCCAGCGCGTTCAGAACCTAGGCGGAAAACCCGCCGTTATCCCTGTATTGATCGCCGGACGGCGCGTCGCGCTGGCTGTCACCGCGGCTGAGCTGATCCGCTCCGAGGTCGGCAGACCGGGGATTGTGCTGGTCTGCCGCGATGTCAGCGAAGAAGAAGCCATGCGCCGGTTGTTGGGGGATTTCTTGGCGAACATTACGCACGAATTTCGCACCCCACTCACTGCGTTAGCGGCTTCAATCGAGTTGTTGATCGATCAGCTTCCAACGCTCACAACGAGCGAGCTGGGCGAACTGCTCAATTCGCTTCACCTGGGCATTCTCGGATTGCAAACGCTGGTGGACAATCTGCTGGAAGGCGCCAGTATTGAAGCCGGGCGCTTCAAGGTTTATCCCCGACCGGTTCAGATCGACGAAATTATCCGCGAAACCTCCCAAACGATGAAGCCGCTCTTTGAGAAATACAACCAGCAACTGGTGTTGGAGGTGGAGCCGAACTTGCCCGAAGTGCAGGCGGATCCCAGGCGCATGGGTCAGGTGATGATCAATTTGCTGTCGAACGCTATCAAGTGGAGCCCGGCTGGCGCGGAAATTGGGCTGAGCGCCCGAAAATGCGAGGCAGGCGTACAGGTGGCAGTGAGCGACTGCGGTCCCGGCGTGGCGCAAGACCAGAAGCCGGAATTGTTCAACCGGTTTGTCCACTTGCGTTCAGGCAGCCAGCGGGCTGAATACGGGGCTGGGATTGGTCTTTCGGTCGTCAAAGCCATTGTCGAGGCGCAGGGCGGCGAGGTGGGCGTCTCGGACCGTCCCGAGGGCGGTTCGGTGTTCTGGTTCACCGTGCCGGAACCCGCGCCCGAGGCGCTGCTGGAGGGGGGAAGCGGGTGAAAGCGCTGGTGGTGGATGATGATCGAGTTCTGGCAGACCTGGTCGGCTTTACGCTGCGCCGCGAAGGCTTTCAGGTAGTGCAGGCAGGGGATGGTGAAACTGCTTTAAGACTGCTGGCGGAGGAGCAGCCGGACATCGTGATCCTGGATGTCAATCTGCCAAAGACGACGCCGGTTCTGGATGGTTTTACGGTGTGCCAGCGCATCCGCGAGAAATCCAACCTGCCAGTCATCCTGCTGACCGTGCGCGAGGATGAGGACGATATTGTCTACGGGTTCAAGGTCGGAGCGGACGACTATATCAACAAGCCGTTCAGCCCGCGCCAGTTGGTCGCCCGCGTCCAGGCGGTGCTGCGGCGAACCGGAAACGTGGCTGGGGTGCAGCCGCAGAAGGTCGGCGTTCTATCGTTCGACCCCGACCGGCGTGAGGCGCAGGTCGGAGACCGCGCCCCGGTGACGCTGACTGCGCTGGAAAGCCGGCTGCTGGAATACTTGATGCTTTTTCCTGGTCATATTCTTACCAATCGCGACTTGATCGATCACATTTGGGGACCCGGAGGGGGCGACCGCGACATGCTGCGCCAATTGGTGCGCCGGCTGAGGCTGAAGATCGACCCCGACCCAGGGGGTTCAAGCCTGATCGAGACTGTGCCGGGCCGCGGGTACGGTCTGAAAAAATCCGCCTGATCCCCCAATATCACAGCTTTATCACAGGTTCATCACGCCCGCTGTCATTCCGGGCAGTTAAACTTGTCTTATGTCCATTGTGCTGGAACAATTAACCAAAAGGTACGACGGCTATCCCGTCGTTAACAACGTGTCGCTAGAGGTCAAAGATGGCGAGTTCTTTGTTCTGCTGGGCTCCAGCGGAAGCGGTAAGAGCACCATTCTGAATTTGATCGCGGGTCTGACTTCGGCAGATCACGGACAGATCATCCTGCACAACCGCAATGTGACCCATTTACCCACCCAGAAGCGGCGCGTCGGGTTTGTTTTTCAGAATTACGCACTTTTCCAATATATGACGGTGGCGGAAAATGTGGAGTTTGGACTGACCATCCAGAAAGTCGCCTCGCTGGAGCGCCAGAAGCGCCGGGATGAGGCGTTAGAACTGGTGGGTCTGGCTGGTTTGGGCAACCGTATGCCGCGCCAGCTATCCGGCGGTCAGCAGCAGCGCGTTGCCCTGGCGCGCGCCCTGGTTTACGGTCCCGATGTGCTGCTGCTGGACGAGCCGCTGGGCGCGCTGGATGCCAAGATTCGCATTGACCTGCGGCGGAATTTGAGATCCATCCAGCGCCAGTTGGGCATAACCACGATTTTCGTCACGCACGACCAGGAAGAAGCGTTTGACCTGGCGGACCGCATTGGTGTGATGAGCTTTGGACGGCTGATCGAGGTGGGCACCCCGGAAGAGCTGTACCAGCGCCCCCAGACGGAGTTCGTGGCTTCTTTCTTGGGTACGGCGAACCTGCTTGTGGGGAACATCACTGCTCAAAGCGTGGAGCTGGGTCCGATCCGGCTGCCTATCCCGCCCGAAATCCAGCATGCAGGCAGCGAGCGCCGGGTCCAGGTGTTATTTCGCCCCGAGGATGTGGCGCTCGCGCCCACGCCCGCAGAATTGAACTGCCCCGAACTTGGCCGGGGTGAAGTGGAAGAGACATCTTTCGGAGGCGCGCAGGAACGTTTGCGCTTGCGGCTTGCGCCCATTGCGGGTGTGCGACCCATTGCGCCTCTGCCCGGTTTTGGCAGCGCGAATATCCTGGTGGATGCGACGCGTTCGCCGGAGCAAGCCAGCCGGTTTCCGCTCCAACTGGGCGAAGCCGCCTGGGTGGGCGTGCACCGGTTCCATGCCCTGGTGCATCCGGGTTTGAGCTTTTTAATCGTTACAGACGGGTCGCTGCGCGCTCAGGCAGCGCTGGCGCTGGGCGGTCAGATCGCCCGGCTGGCGCACGCCCGGGTGACATTGCTGGGCGTTGGTCCGAATGGGCAGGCGATGGAAAATCACCTGCAGGAGGCGCGCAAGCAATTGGGGAGCGGGCTGGCTGCCCTGGAGGTGCAGACCTCTAATTCTCCGATCGCCGCGGCGGTGGCAACCGCAACTGAGCAAGCGCCGTACGACCTGGTGATTATTGGCTTGAGTCTTCAGGAAAATCTCGCGCTGGCGGAGCAGGTGTTGCAGGCGGGTGACTTTCACCTGTTGCTGGTGCCTAGCCCCCAGCCCGCGCCAACCCAAACCCTCATCTGTGCGACCAGCGGAGAACCGGGCAAAGAGGACGTCCTGTTTGCCGGGCGTCTGGTGCGCCACCTTGGCGCAGAAGCTACCCTGTTATGTGTGCTGCCCGTTGCCGCAAAAACCCCCGGTAGGTTAGAGCAAACCCAGAGGTTCCTTGACGGCGGCGTGCAGTCCTTATCCATTCTGGGCGTCCCGGCGAAGACGATCATCCGCAACGGGTCGGCAACCCCAGAGATCCTGGATGAAGTCAAAAACAAAGGTTATGACTTGTTGGTGATGGGCGCCCCGCTTGCCCGCCAAAGCAGCGAAATCAAGCTGGACGGCGTGGTCGGAGAGGTGCTGACCTCGTTGACCGACAAGGCTGTGTTGATCGTTCGGTCGCATCTGATCCAATCCAAGAACCCGTTGACTCAACCAAAGGCGCTTGCTAAATGACCGCCCTCACGAACCAGCCGCAAAAGCCGGAGGCAACGGCTGGGCTCCCGATGCGCCCCAGCCTGCCCTGGGGCACGTGGGGGGTGCGGACGGTCGCGCTCACTTATCTGACCGTCCTTTTAATCATCCCAATTCTGGTGATCTTACAAGACGGGCTGCGTGAAGGTCTGGGCGGGTTGTGGCACCAGGTCACACTTCCGATCGCCTGGCACGCGCTCAAACTTACCTTGTGGACCTCGGCGTTGATGACGCTGGTCAACACCATTATGGGAGGGCTGACGGCTTATGTATTGGTGCGCTACAGCTTCCCCTGGAAGATGCTGCTGAATTCGCTGGTAGATTTGCCATTAGCGATCCCGACGCTCGTAACCGGTTTGATGATGGTGGTGCTGCTGGGTCCCCAGGAGGCTGTCGGCTCCTGGCTGAAGGAGAATTTAGGACTTTCGATCATCTTTGCGCCGCCTGGCATCATCCTGGCGCTGCTGTTTATCACATTTCCGTTTGTGGTGCGCGCAGTTCAGCCGGTGCTGCTCAATTTAGAACGGGCGCAAGAAGATGCGGCTGCGACGCTTGGGGCGGGCGGTTGGACTATCTTCAGACGAATTACCTTGCCTCCGCTGGTCTTACCGTTGGCAAGCGGGGCGCTGTTGAGTTTTGCCAGGGCGATTGGAGAATTTGGGGCGATCGTGATCGTTGCCGGGAATATCCCGCTCTATTCGCAGACAGCCGCGGTGTACGTTTTGGGTGAAGTCGAGTCGGAAAACCGGCTCGGCGCCAGCGCGGTTTCGATTGTGATGATCGCGATTGCCCTCAGCCTGGTGCTGTTTGTCGATTGGCTGCAGAGCCGCAGCCGGAGGTCAGGGTGAACGGCTCGCTCAGCGTGAAGGATAGGATCAAATTGAGCCGACCTAGATCGGCAGTCGGCGTCCTGGCGGGCTGGCTGTTGATTGGGGTTGTGAGCTTGTACGTCGCGCTCCTGATCCTGGCGCCAATCATGAGCCTGGTGGTTGGAGCGTTTGAGGAAGGGTTGGGGGGCGTCCTGCGGGCGCTCAACCAGCCGGACGTGCTGGCGGCTTTCTGGCGGACGATCTGGATCAGCGTGTTGGTGGTGGCGGTTCATGCGGTTTTCGGTACGATCGTCGCCTGGGTTTTTGTGCGCGACCGGTTTCGCGGCAAAGGCTTGATCAACGGGCTGGTGGATATTCCATTTGCGGTTTCACCGGTGGTGGTCGGATACATGCTGCTGCTGCTGTTTGGGCGCAACGGACTGTTTGCGCCGGTGCTGAGCGCGCTAAACATTCGGGTGGCGTTTGCCCTGCCCGGGATGATCCTGGCGACCCTGTTCGTGACGCTGCCGTTTATGATTCGCGAATTGGTGCCGGTGCTCGAGAACTTCGGTACTCTGCAGGAACAGGCGGCTGCCACGCTGGGCGCCAGCGGCTGGCTGACTTTTTGGAAGGTAACTTTCCCCGCGCTGCGCCACGGGTTCATCTACGGTCTCACGCTGACATTTGCGCGCTCGCTCGGGGAGTTTGGCGCGGTGTTAGTGATCGGCGGAGGCATCCAGGGAAAAACGGAGACCGCAACGCTGTACATCTACCGCGCGCTGGAGGAACGCCAATATATCTCCGCTTACAGCGTAGCGTTGCTGCTCGGGTTATTTTCGCTGCTGCTGGTGATGGGGACCGATTTGCTGAAGAAAAGAAACTAGGGGCGAAGCCAGCAGCCTGGACGGGTTCAGGCGGGCGCCCGGCATTGGTGAGAGTCCCCTTTGTCAGGTCACGGTTAGAAAGCTGGCGATCGTTTACTCCGCCTCGCGCCTGATTTGTTCCAGGAATTTCCGATCCGCCTCGCTCAACGGGGCTTTTTCGAGCAGGTCGGGGCGGCGCTGCCAGGTGCGCAGTAACGATTGCTCGCGCCGCCAGCGGGCGATGCGCCCGTGGTCGCCCGACCGCAGGATTTCGGGCACAGACCAGCCGCGGAACTCCAGCGGACGCGTGTACTGCGGATATTCGATCAGCCCGGAGGCGTGCGAATCGTCCCAGGCGCCGTCAGGGTCGCCCAAAACGCCCGGGATCCAACGCGAGACGGCGTCGATCACCACCAGGGCAGCGAGTTCGCCCCCGGTGATCACATAATCGCCGATCGAGAGCTCGTCCGTGACGAGGTGTTCGCATACGCGCTCGTCAATCCCCTCATAGCGACCGCAGATCAGTCCCAGACGCCGGGGCGCCGGAGGTTTTGCCAGGTCGGCGGCGCGGTCGTCTGTCTCTGCGCCCAAAGCCAATTCGCGCGCCCGAGCCTGAGTGAACAGCCGCCCTTGGGGAGAAAGCAGGATCACCGGGGCAGTGGGAGGCGAGCCCAGCACCGCCTCCACCGCGGCGAAGATCGGTTCGGGTTTCATCACCATGCCGCCCCCGCCGCCGTAAGGCTCGTCGTCGGTGACATGGTGCCGGTCGAACGCCCAGTCGCGGATGTTGTACAGGCGGATTTCGATCAATCCGCGCTGGCGGGCTCTCTGCAAGATGCTAATCGCGAGGTATGGTTCGAAAACTTCGGGAAATAAGGTGAAAACTTCAAATATCAGATGAGGGTTGGGCATAGCCTCATTCTAGCCGCGAGCCAGGCTCCGCGCAAGATCTTATTCTTCTAACCCGAATATAACATGAGCTTAACCTGCATCACTTGACGGCGATTCAAGGAAAGGGTATTAATATAAAGATATGTACTTACGTGGGAATAAATGGACCATGAGCCGCCGCACGCGGCGGCCCCCGATCTGGCGCCTGTTGCTGCTGGTAGTTATGATAGGCGTAGCGATATATGTCAACCAGGTTGTTGTACCGGTTACGCCGCCGTTATTTGTCCCGACGGAGACGCCTACGCTCAGCCCGGAATCGTATGTCAACCAGGCAGAGGAATTGTATACGAGCGGAAAAATCAGCCAGGCGGTAAAAGCCTACGGCGAGGCGATCTATTCTGATCCGACCAATGCTGCGAATTACGTCGCTTTAGCGCGCCTGCAAGTGATCACCGGCGATTATGAAGATGCGATAACCAACAGCCAGAACGCGCTGCTCAAAAACCCCAATAACCCGCTGGCGCACGCCGTGATGGGCTGGGCGATGGGTTTCCAGGGCAAATATGGCGAGGCAGAGATCGAAATAAAAAAGGCGCTCTCGCTCGATCCAAACAACGCCCTGGCATACGCCTACCTGGCGGAAGTGCTGATAAATCAGGCGGACTACACGTTGTACGATAAGGCTGCCGAGGCTTCCAAACAAGCGCTGCAATTCGGTCCGAACTTGATGGAGACGCACCGGGCGCGCGGGATCGTCCTGCTAAACACCCAGAACCTGGAAGAAGCCCTGCAAGAGTTTCAAGCCGCGTTGGCGATCAACAAGAATATTCCGGATCTTAACCTGTACCTGGGAATCACCTATAAATCTCTGGGCGATTACAACCAGGCTCAAGAGGCTTTGTTGGCGGCTTATGCGTTGAACCCGACCGACACGGTGGCGCTAACCGAGCTTTCGCGGGCTTTCTTCGGAGACGGGCGTTTTCCTCAGGCGGCGCAATACGCCGAAGAAGCGGTCAAAGTCGACCCGGCGGATGCGCGCTTGCACGGCAATCTGGGGATCATCTATTACAAGCAGGAGAAATACGATCAGGCGATCAATACGCTTAAATTCGCAGTACAGGGGGGAACAACCGCAGACGGCGTGCGGGTCGAGGGCTTGCCGCTCGATTACGGGCGGATCGAAGAGTATTACTGGTATTATGGCTTTGCGCTGGCGCGCGCCAATCGCTGCGTCGAGGCGGTGCCGGTCTTTCGGGCGCTGTTGACTGGCGTGCCTAACGACGAGATCGCGGTTTACAACGCCACCGAAGGGTTGGCGATTTGCCAGACCAACCTGCAGAATCCAGTCAGCGAGACCGGTACGCCGGAAACGACTGAGACTCCCGATGCAGAGATGACGCCGACCCCATAGGAGCGAGGATGGAACGGGGACTGAGCGGCAAACGACCTACTTTCCACCGCGAGCAGCGTGGGACGAGCTTCTACAGAATCATGACCTTGTTGGGCTTGATCGTGGGAGCAGTATGGCTGTTAATGATGGTGCAGCGGCGCGAAGTCATTTCGCCATTCGAACCCACCCCTACGCCCACGCGCGTGGCTGAATCCTATTTTTTGGAAGCCCAGGCTTATTTCGATGCCGGGGTGCTGGATAACCCCAGCACGCCGACCGCGGCGGCAGATGAAAGAGCGAGCCCGGTCATCAATGACGCGATCGACGCTTATAAAGCTGCCCTGGCAGCCGACCCCGAAAACGCGCGCGCCTGGTCCGAACTGGCACGCATTCAGGCTTATTCATCGAGCATGCTGCGCAACGATACCGAGCGGCTAGCCAGGCTGGAGGAAGCCAAAGCCGCGGCTGACCGCGCAGTGGAGCTTGCGCCGGATGAGAGCGCTTATCGGGCAATCCGGGCGTTTGTGCTGGACTGGTACGCCTTCACCCCGCTTGTTTCAGTCGAACAGCGCAGCGATCTTCTGCTAGAAGCCGAGTTTGAAGCCTCCCGTTCGTTTCAACTAGATCCAGAGAATGCATTGGCATTGGCTTATTACGCTGAAATCCTGGTTGACCAGCAAAAATGGACCCAGGCTGAGAAATACGCTGCCCAGGCTGTCGCGCTCGGACCCGAGCTGATGGATACGCATCGGGTATATGCATATGTGCTTGAATCATTATCCCAATACAACAGCGCCATCCAGCAGTATCAAGAGGCGGTGCGGATCAATCCAAACATGACTTTTCTTTACGTGCGCATCGGTCAAAACTACCGCGAGGGCATCCGTAACCCGGCGCGGGCGCTGGACTATTTTGACCAGGCGGCGAAGATCGATCAGGCACTGGGGGTATTTAACCCGCTGCCTTACATCGAGATCGCGCGCACCTACACCCAGATCGGTCAGTTCTTTGCGGCTTCGATCAATGCGGAAAAAGCGCTGGAGTTGGACCCGACCAATGCGCACACCTATGGGCAGCTTGGCATCATTTTCCGCCGGGCGCGCAACTACGAGGGCGCAATGTCGCTCTTGCAGTGCGCGGTGGTGGGCTGCACCGCCGAAGAAAACGAGATGGGCAAGACACCTGTACAGGGGCTGCCGCTCACCAGCGTGACGGTTGCCTATTACTACGTGGAGTATGGCACAAACCTGGCTTTTCTGAGCCGACCGCACGAAAATTATTGCCCCCAGGCGCGCGAAGTGCTGGCGCAAGTGCGCGCAGCATACCCCGACGATCCAACGCTGATAGGGATTGTGGAAGACAGCGAGGGCATCTGCGCCCGGCTCGACGCCTCGCCGGCGCCTGGACCGACAAAGACGCCAACGCTGGTTGAGACGCCCCAAACCTGACCCTGCTGATCCAGAAGTATTGTGTAAGCGTTTTGTTAGAGTTTTTGGAAATCTGTGCGATTGCCCCTTGACGTCCAAATCAAAACTGAGTATGATTTGACCCGCTAGTTAGCACTCGAAGCGATAGAGTGCTAGCTAGTCTGCATGTAAACGTTCGTCATATTACCAAACCCAATCCTGGAGGTTCGTATGTCTCTTAAGCTCAAACCACTCGGCAATCGTGTAGTGATCGAGCCCCTCGAGCAAGAAGAAGTCACCGCTGGAGGGATTGTTCTCCCCGAAACTGCAAAAGAAAAACCCCAAAAGGGCCTGGTTTTGTCCGTGGGTCCAGGCGAGCGCGATGAAGCCGGCAAGTACATCCCGATGGATGTCAAAGACGGCGATAAAGTGCTGTTTGCCAAATACGCTGGCACAGAGATCAAGGTGGATGGCAAAAAATTGCTTATCCTGCGCGAAAGCGACCTGCTTGCAATCGTTCTTGAGTAATTTCATACCCGAAGGAGTATCCAAATATGGCTAAGCAATTGATTTTCTCTGAAGATGCACGACACCGACTTTCTAAGGGCATGGAGACCCTGACGACAGCCGTCGCCACAACGCTGGGTCCCAAAGGACGCAACGTAGCTCTGGATAAGAAATTCGGTTCCCCCACGATTACTCACGACGGCGTGACCGTTGCCAAAGAGATCGAACTGCAGGATCCATTCGAGAACATGGGCGCGCAGCTCTTGAAAGAGGCGGCAACCAAGACCAATGACATCGCCGGCGATGGCACCACTACCTCCACTGTGCTGGCTTACTCGATTGTGGTCGAGGGCATGAAGAGCCTGGCAGCCGGCTTCAACCCGATGCTGCTCAAGCGCGGGATCGAAGCGGCAACCAAAGTCGTCGCTGATAAGATCAACGAACAATCCATTGAACTGACTTCCAAGGCTGAGATCGCGAACGTGGCGTCGATTTCCGCCCAGGATCGCCAGATCGGCGAACTGATCGCGGAAGTGATGGACAAAGTCGGCAAAGACGGCGTGATCACGGTTGAAGAGTCCAAGGGTCTCGAATTCGAGACCGAATACGTGGAAGGTATGCAGTTCGACCGCGGTTACATTTCGGCGTATTTTGTGACCGATCCGGAGCACATGGAAGCCTCGATTGACGAGCCGTATCTGTTGATCCACGACAAGAAGATTTCCGCGGCTGCCGATATCGTCCCGGTCCTTGAGAAACTGGTCCAGATTGGCAAGCGCGATCTGGTGATCATTTCCGAGGACATCGACGGCGAAGCGCTGGCGACGCTGGTGTTGAACAAGCTGCGCGGCATGCTCAATGTGGTGGGCGTCAAAGCCCCCGGCTTTGGCGACCGGCGCAAGGCGATGCTGCAGGACATTGCGATCCTGACTGGCGCGCAGGTGATCTCGGAAGAGACCGGGCGCAAACTGGAAAGCACCACGGTTGCCGACCTGGGCAAGGCTGAGAAGATCGTCGTCTCGAAAGACGACACCACGATCATCGGCGGCAAGGGCGACGCAGCCCAGATCAAGGGTCGCATCGAGCAGATCCGGGTCGAGATCGACAAGAGCACCAGCGATTACGACAAAGAGAAGCTGCAGGAACGGTTGGCGAAGCTCTCTGGCGGCGTAGCGATCATCCGCGTGGGCGCGGCGACCGAAACCGAGCTCAAGGAAAAGAAGCACCGCGTGGAAGATGCCCTGTCGGCGACGCGCGCCGCAGTTGAAGAAGGGATTGTCCCGGGCGGCGGGGTGGCGCTGATCAACGCTGGTCCAGCTCTGGCTGAGTTGAAGGTGGACACCGATGACGCCCAGATCGGCGTTAACATTGTCCGCAAGGCGCTCGAAGTGCCCCTGCGCAAGATCGCCGAGAATGCCGGTAAAGACGGCTCGGTGGTTCTGGAAGGCGTGCGGCGCGCCCAGAAAGAGAAGAAGAACGATAAGATCGGTTACGACGTGATCAAGGAAGAGTATCTGGACATGGTTGAAGACGGCGTGATCGACCCCGCTAAAGTGACCCGCGGCGCGCTCGAGAACGCGGCTTCGATCGCCGCGATGATCCTGACCACCGAAGCGCTGATCACCGACATCCCCGAAAAGGAAAAAGCCGCGCCTCCGCCGATGCCGGAGTACTAGAATCCCGAATCCAGCCCCGCGATTGTTGCGGCCTGGACGAATATATTTTGACCGGCCTCGTAATCAGAGGCCGGTTTTTTTGCTATAATAGGCAGATTACTTGAAATTTATTGTTGAGAACGAGGTGGAGGAAAAATGACAATCGACACATGGAGCCAGGTAGACCGTTATTTGACGGATATTTTTGTCGCGCCCGACGCGGCGCTGGATGCGGCGCTCAGCGATGCGGCGGCAGCCGGCTTGCCGGCGATCCAGGTCACGCCTATTCAGGGGAAGCTGCTGGAGCTGCTGGCGCGGACGGTGCAGGCGCGGCGCATCTTGGAGATTGGCACGTTGGGCGGCTTCAGCACCATCTGGCTGGCGCGGGCGCTGCCAGAGGGGGGCCGGCTGATCTCGCTGGAGGTCAACCCAACCCATGCCGAGGTGGCGCGCAAGAACCTGGAGCGGGCTGGGCTGAACGGTGCGATCGAGGTGCGCCTCGGTCCGGCGCGGGAGAGCCTGCAAAAAATGGTGCATCAAGGAGTCGACCTCTTCGATCTGGTTTTCATCGACGCGGACAAGCCCGGTTACCCCGAATATCTGCACCTGGCAGTTAAGCTTTGCCGGGTCGGGGGATTGATCGTGGCGGACAACGTCATCCGCAACGGTGAAGTTATCAAAGAAAACAGCCAAGACGTCAACGCCCAGGCGATGCGGGTCTTCAACGCCGAATTGGGAAAAGAGAAAGGGCTGCTGGCTACCGTCATCCAGACGGTGGGCAAAAAGGGGTATGACGGTTTTGCGATTGCGTTGGTCACCGGAGAAGGGGGTTGAGTTGCGCCAAACAGAAGGTCAATTTACAAGTTACAAGTGTGACCACCGGGTAAAGCGGATACTGCACGGTCTTGGAACTGCGGGTTCGCTATAAACCCATTCGATCTTACAAAGATTTTATAGACAAAACCAGTCTTCCATGCTAGAATGTCAAGGGAGTGCAGGCAAGGTTTATGCAAGGGTAAAGTATCCCGGTTGGTAAACAGGCTCACATTAGCAGTTCTTTTTCAGGCCCCGGCCAGCGAACTCCTGGCGGGGCATTTTCGATATTAAAATATTTTCGGGCGGGCATGAGATTTCAGCAAGCCCGGTATCATGATAAGGAAGATTATGAGTAACAAGAAATTACGTATAGTCCCTCTCGGGGGGCTTGGGGAAGTTGGCAAAAATATGATGGTCTACGAGTACGGTCAAAATATCCTGATCGTAGACACTGGGCTGATGTTCCCTGAAAATGACATGTTGGGGATCGATTACATTATCCCCGATTTCCGCTATTTGGAAGACAAAGCCGACCTGGTGCGCGGCATTGTAATCACCCATGGTCACGAAGACCACACCGGCGCGATTGCGCATGTGGTGGAGCGGTTCAACGCCCCGATTTACGCCACACCGCTGACGCGCGGTCTGCTCGAAGCTAAGCTGGCGCGCAGCGGTTCGAGCAGCAAAGCGCGCTTGAATACGATCCAGCCGGGCGATACGATCTGGGTTGGTCCATTTCAGGTTGAGTTTTTTCACGTCTGCCACTCCATCCCCGACGGGGTGGGGCTGGGGATCACCACGCCCGCTGGGTTGGTGATCCACACGGGCGACTATAAATTTGACCACACCCCGGTGGATGAATGGCCGACGGATTACGCCAAGCTGGCTGAGCTTTCCAACCGGGGCGTGCTGGCGCTACTGGCTGATTCGACCAACGCCGACCGACCCGGCTGGACGCCCTCGGAAAAAGTGATCGACGGGGCGTTTCGCGATGTCTTTCGCAACGCCACGGGACGGATCATTGTCGCCAGTTTCGCCTCGTTGATCTCGCGCATGCAGCAAGTGGGAAATGCCGCGCTAGAACACAGGCGTCAGATGGCTTTTGTCGGTGCCAGCATGGTCGAAAACGCCAAGATTGCGCGCAAGCTGGGTTACCTTGACCTGCCGGATGATCTGGTGATCAGCCTCGAGCAGGCGCTCAAGCTGGATCCTAGCAAGGTCGTACTGATGTCAACCGGAACCCAGGGCGAACCGACCTCGATCATCGGACGCCTGTCGATGGGGACGAACCAGCAGTTTGACCTGCAGGAAGGCGATACGGTAGTGCTTTCATCCCATCCTATCCCCGGGAATGAAGAGAGCGTTTATCGCACGATCAACCGGCTATTCCGGCGCGGCGCAACCGTGATCTACGAGGGAATTGCGCCGGTGCACGTTTCTGGACATGCCAGCCAGGAGGAGATGAAACTGCTGCTGCACCTGGTCAAACCCAGATTTTTCATCCCAATCCATGGCGAACTGCGGCACCTGCACCAGCATGCCAGCCTGGCGCGTCAGGTGGGACTTGCGGAAGAGAACATCGCTGTGATCGAAAACGGACACGTGATCGAGTTCGAGGACAACCAGATGAGGATCGGCGAGCGCGTGCCCGGCGGTTATGTGTTCGTGGACGGCGCCGGCGTCGGCGATATTGGGGTGACCGAGGTGCGTGAGCGCGAAGCGCTGGCGCGCGACGGCTTTGTCCTGGTGAACTTGAGCCTAGACGAGACCAGCCGGCGGCTGCGCGATGATCCTGAAATCATCACGCGCGGCTTTATCCAGAACCGCACCAGCGACGACATCATCGATGGGGCGCACAAGGTCATCCAGGAGGCGGTGCGCAACGGCAACGGCAATCTGCAGGAGGACCTGCAAGAAGCACTGCGGTCATACCTTTTCAACCGCACACGCCGGCGACCGATGGTGTTCGTGACTTTGAGCCGCAGTTGAGTTCAATTTTATAAGCAGGCGGCTGGCTCTTTTAGAAGCCAGCTGCTTTTTTATTCCTGCCAGCCCGCCTGACCGATCAACGGCACAAAAGCCACGGAGAGGATCGGTTTGGACTGGAATTGATCGCCGGTGCGCTGCCAGCGTTCGAGCACCTGGTTGCTGCGCTGTCCGACCGGGATTACCAGGATGCCGCCCTCCGCGAGCTGCTCGAGTAGAACCTCAGGCGCGCTGGGCGCCGCCGCGCTCACGAGGATCCCCATATAGGGGGCGAACTCGGGCAGCCCAAGCGTGCCGTCCCCCACGTGCACCTGGACGTTCTGGATGTTCAAGGCTTTCAGCGTCTGCTCAGCCTGTTTTGCCAGATCGGCGAAGCGCTCGACAGTGTGTACCTGCCCCGCCAGATATGCCAGCACAGCCGCTTGATAGCCCGAGCCGGTGCCGATCTCCAGGACTCTTTCCCCACCTTGCAGGTTGAGCAGCTCGGTCATGAGCGCCACGATATAGGGCTGCGAAATGGTCTGTTCGGCGCCGATTGGCAGGGGTCCGTCGGCGTAAGCTAGATGACGATGCACTTTTGGAACGAAGAGATGCCGGGGGACCCTGCGCATGGCTTCCAGCACGCGTGGGTCTTTAATCCCGCGGCTGGCGATCTGGACGCGCACCATGCGTTCACGCTGAGATTTGAAGAAATCATCATCTGCCATTAATGATGATTATACATGAGATGACCCCCACCCGATCCTAGACCTCCGCCCGGACGGACGAAGATCGAGACGCTATTTCGATCGTCAGCAGGGCGAATTCCTTAAATTAAATCCACGTCCACGGCGAAAGCGAAAAATGATGGGTCTGGACTACTGCAAGGGGATCAGCGCGTGATCGAACTGCTCTCCGGTTTTATCGATTGCCGACAGCTCGATCCGGTCAGAGTAGATGTGGAGCAAAATGTAGTGGGTTCGGCTGGCAAACATCTGGCTCTGCGGCAGAACCGCCCCCGCTGGGTAGAGCGTCCCCGACCCGCCGCCGGTCACGATGTAGGTCACGCCGTCCACAAGCAGCCGTTCATAGTGGTGGCTGTGACCCGAAAGAACCAGCGGTACGCGCGCCGCGGCGAACAGCGGATGCCAGAACTGGCGCACCGCGAGCTGGTCGTCCGGGTGGACCGAGCCGCTGAAGAACGGCGGCACGTGGAACACCGGAATGCTGAAGCGGAAGCGCGGATCAGCCAGGCGCTCCGCCAGCCAGGCATCCTGTTCTTTCCAGTTGGGGATCCCAAAGAACACCTGCGTGTCGAGCATCACAAATTGGACGTCGTTATAGGCGAAGGCGTAATACTGGCGGGCGCGGTCAGCCTCCGTCTCGTTGAAGCGTGGATCGGGAAAAGCGGGGAAGGCGTAATAGTAAAAATAGCTGTCCAGCCAGCGGGCTTCGGCGTCGTAATCGTGATTGCCGATCGCTGTGTAAATTGGCATGCGGTGCAAGAGCGGCGAATAGATCGAGAAGTATTTCTGGGCGTAGGCTTCGACCGGATTGACGTTGTCTTCGATCTTATCGACGATGTCTCCAGCGTTGATCGCGAAGTCCAGCTCTTGTGCAGCCATCTGAGCGACCAGGGCTTCGGTGGAGGCGTCGCCAAAACTGGCGTCGCTAAAGACTGCCACTTTGAGCGGCTCCCGACCGTCGGGCGTTCGAAAGCGAAGCGCCTCCCAGGGGGCGGCTGAGAAGGTCGGTTGCTGAAAGCCGGAGGTACCTTTGCCCAGCCCCAGGACGGCAAGATATTCTGCGCCGGGCGACAAGCCCTCCAGCGTGATCATCTGGCGCGTTTGGACCGGGTCGATCGCGGCAGCGCGGGTTTCGGCGGGTTGCGGGGAGACCTGCTGGTAGAACAGGAAGCCCTCAGCGGGCGCATTCAACTCGAAGAATAGGCTGGCTTGCTCCGGCATCAGATGCCGGATGGTCAGGGGGATGGTGTACGCGACTGGACTGGCTGGGAAGCTGCCGGCGCTGAGATCGGGGTAGCGCGGAGCGGGCTGTGTCGGTGCGACCGGGGCTGTGGGATGCCCAGAATTTGTGTTGGTTGGTTCGGCAACCTGCGGGGTGAGCGCGAGGCTCGCCGGCGCAGCCGCGGTTGGCGTTGGGGTGGGAGGCGCTGTGGTGAGCGGCTCAGAAAAGACCGCGCAGCCAAAGGTGAGAGAAATCAGCAGCAAAAACAGCGCCAGGCGCAGGCGCGTGTTTGTCGATCCTGTCACGGGTGAGGTTCCGTCTTTTCGAACTCCGATCTCAATCGAGACCAAAAAGCGTCCCGCTGATTTGGGACGAAAGGCAGGTAGAGGCTCAGGCGGTCTACCTGACCGGAGTAGCGTTCTTTCAAGCGGGCGCCGATCTCATCCGCTGAACCGACCACCGCAAAGGTTTCCAGCATCTCATCGCTGATCTGGGCGGGCATGGCGCTCCAATCGCCGCGGCGCGCCAGCGCCGAGAGCTGTTCCGCGGCGTCCTGCCAGCCGTGCAGCGCCATCACCGGCTGGTACGAGGGCGTGGAGGCATAAAAACCGATTTGGGAGCGCACGAGCAGGTCTTCGTCCGGGGAGGTGACCGTGAAAACCGTGGCGGAAATGGCAACCTCGGCGCGGGAGCGACCCGTGGCAGCCAGCCCGTTTTCAATTGCCGGCGCCAGGACCTCACGCAGGTAACGCAGCGAATGGAAGGGGTGCATCACAAAGCCGTCCGCAATTTCACCCGCCAGGCGCGCCAGCCCCAGATTAACCCCCGCAATGTAAATCGGTATGTCGGGATGTTCGATCGGGCCCGGGTTGAAAAACGGAGTCATCAAGCTCAAGCGATAGTATTCGCCGCGAAAATCGAGCCTTTGACCGGTCTGCCAGGAGCGCCAAAACGCTCGAATCGCTCCGACTTGCTCGCGCAGCTTGCCGGTCACCGAAGCGGGCCAGGGCATCCCAAAGCGTTTCTCGATGTGGGGTTTAACCTGGGTGCCGAGACCCAGGATGAAGCGCCCCCGCGAAGCTTGCGCCAGGTCCCAGGCAGTGTATGCCAGGGTGGCGGGGCTGCGCCCAAAGGCAATCGCCACCGCAGTCCCAAACTGCACCCGCTGAGTGTGCAGGGCAATCAAAGCTCCCGGCAGAAAGGGATCGTGCATGGTCTCGGAAGACCAGAGCCCGTCAAACCCCAGGGCTTCTGCATTGCGGGCAATCTCCGGGATAGCGGTCAAAGAAGTTGGGGGCAGAGCGACGTCGAGGCGCATGATCGAATCGTTTCGCCGAACGGCGGAGTTAGGACAGGAGATAAGCCAGGATCCAGCGCGTGGTTGCCAGGAGCGCCTGGGTGTGGGTGCGCTCGTAGTTGTGAGAAGCGTCAATGCCGGGTCCGATCAGGGCAACGGCTACATCGCCGCCAGCGCGCCAGTAGACTCCCCCATCGGAAGTGTAGAAGGGGTAAATATCGGTTTTATAGGGGATGTGGTGCGCTTCCGCCAGCGCGCGCAAACGCTGGCTCAGCTCGAAATGATAGGGACCGCTCGAATCTTTCAGGCAGATCGTGGCGTGGAATTCATCCGAAGCCTGACCCTGACCAACCGCCGCCATGTCAACCGCGACCAACTCGGAGACCGTGTCGGGGATGCCAGTTGCCGCCCCATGACCGACCTCTTCGTAGTTGCTGAAATGCAGGCAGGTGGTCTGGCGTGGTTTGAGCCCGGCTGCATGCATGGCGCGGACGGCAGCTACCACACACGCGATGCAGGCTTTATCGTCCAGAAAGCGTGAACGAACAAAACCGTTGTTGATTTCAACCCGCGGGTCGAAAGCCACAAAATCTCCGACCTCGATCCCCAGTTCGCGCGTTTCCTGTTCGGAGTGGGTGACTGCATCCAGGCGGACTTCCATATTGGCGTCATCGCGCTTTTGCTCATTAGCCTCTCTGCCGTACACGTGGGCGGAAGCTTTTTCGATCAAGAGCGAGCCGCGCACTTTCTCGCCATTGCGGATGAAGACCGTGCAGCCTTCGGTCTCGACCGAGTTCCATAACAGCCCGCCGATGCCGGTCAGCCGCAGCCGTCCGTTCGGCTTGATCTCTTTGACCATGGCGCCGAGCGTATCAACATGCGTGGTCAGCGCGCGCGAGACAGGATTCTGCTCGCCCCGCCAGATCGCTGTCAGCGCGCCTTTGCGGTTGAGGTGGATTTCTAACTCCGGGTAGGACACAAGCGCCTCCCGGATGAACTCGATGCCCAGGTGGGTATACCCGGTCGGGCTGGGGATGTCCAGGAGTCTGGTCAGGAAGTCAAGCAGGAATGACTCGTCGATTGCTGGCAGCTTCATGTTGCTCCTTCTCTGTTACGAGGTTTGCAAGGCGATCAAGAAAATAAAGGTCAGCCAGGTTCAGCAGCCTCATTCAACTGCTCAAATTGGCGAACGGCTTGCCGCCAGGGATCTGGGATGGGGATGGTCGCTCTGCTGCGATAATCATATGCCACCAGCACCGCCGATCCGGTGCAAAGGGTTTCAGCGCTGAGGGAGTTTTCCAGACAGTAATCCATCGCCAGGCTTTTCCCGCCCAGCCGGCTGACGCGCGTCCCAGCCCGCAATGACATTCCGTAGGTCACCGGAGCAAGGAAAGTGAGCCGGGCTTCAGCCAGGATGATTCCAAAATCCATGAACGACCCGCTGTTCCATAAATTGAGCTGGCGAAAGTACTCCACCCGCGCTTGTTCGAAGTAGCTCAGGTAGCGGGCGTTGTTGACGTGACCCTGAGGGTCCAGGTCGCTGTAACGCACCTCGATCGGATGGAAGAAACGGAATTCCGGCATGGCAGGATTATACCGCAGCAATCAGCCCGCTCCGGCGCGGTATAATGGGCGGCATGAAAGATTCAAACCTGGAACAAAATCAAACTCCGGAAGCCCCTCTCGAACCGGAGGATCACCAATCAATTGAACACACCCAGCCGACCCAACTCGAAGCCGGCGCGGAAAAAGGAGCATCTGAACCGGCAGCCGAAGTGGAGCATGCGGCAAGCGACCTGGAAGTCACTAGAGCTATCCCGGTAGCAGCCCCTGACCTGGCTGAGGCGGAAGCGGAGCTATCCGCCACGCTGCCAGGCGTCCCGCTGACCAAAGGCTACGAGGATACTCAGGCTTTTGAGCGGGAGCAGGCGTCCGCAGCCGCCGCTTCGCAGCCTGCCAGCCCTCCGTCAAGCCCCCCGCCGCCGGCAAAGCCGGGGAACGGACGCCCTAAAGGGCGACCCAGAGGGTTGCCGTGGTTCTTCTATCCATTGGCGGGGCTGGCGATCCTGCTGCTGGTGCTGCTGGTCAGCGGGTTTGGCGGGTACACCTCGGGCATCGGGATGCGCAAGAGCGCCGAAAAGACGCAGGTTGCCGGGGCAGTCGCTGAGCAATACGCGCTCGGGATACAGGATATGGAACAGGGTTTATATGGGCGCGCCCGCCAGCGGTTTGAGTACGTGATCCAGCTAGACCCCAACTATCCCGGCGTGACTGAAAAACTGGCGCAGGTGCTGCTGGAACTCAACACAACCGCGACGCCAACCTTGCTGCCAACCGCGACGCTGACGCCCACGCCGGATGACCGCGACAGCCAGCAGCGCTTTGACCAGGCTCAGCAAGCGCTGGCGGCGAACGATTGGACCGCGACGGTGGACACGCTGCTGATTTTACGAAAACTCGATCCGACTTACCGGGCGGTTGAGATTGACGGGCTTCTCTTTCTGGCGCTGCGCAACCGTGGGCGGGATAAGATCCTGAAATCCTCCGACCTGGAAGGCGGGATATACGATCTGACGCTGGCTAGCCAGTTCGGTCCCTTGGACGCGGAAGCCCAAGGGCTCCTGAGCTGGAGCAGCCTGTATATCACCGGCGCGAGCTTCTGGGGCATCGACTGGGAACAGGCGGTCAACTATTTTTCCCAAGTGGCGCCCAACCTGCCCAACTTGATGGATGGCTCGAAAATGACCGCCACCGAGCGGTTGCGTCAGGCGTTGTTCGAATACGGCAATTCGCTGGCGCAACGCGGACAGTACTGTGCGGCGGTGCGCGCTTACCAGCAATCATACGAGATTTCACCCGACCCAGCCGTGCAACAGGCGGGTGAATTGGCGGCTCAGCAATGCGCCGGCGCGGGAGATCAGCCGGCTGGAACGCCGAAACCCAAAAAGCCCAAACCCACCAAGAGCCCATGAGCGCGCCTGTCTGGGCTCTTACGCTGGCATATTGGCTGCACATGCTCGCCACCGTGGTGTGGATCGGCGGTCTGGCGGCGCTCTCGCTCTTTGTGCTGCCGGCTGCCCGCCGGTCGCTGGAGCCTCAGCCTTTGGCAGCTTTCCTGGTCGAATTGCAGCGCAGGTTGGACCCGGTCAGTTGGTTCTGCCTGGCTGCGCTTGCCGGCACCGGGTTGTTTCAGATGAGCGCCAACCCAAGCTATGAGGGATTTCTGACCGTTCACAACCTGTGGGCGGTCGCGATCCTGATCAAACACCTGCTCTTTTTCGGCATGACCGCGGTTTCGGCTTACATGACCTGGGTCGTGCTGCCCGGCTTGAGCCGGGTGGTGCTGCGGCAAGCGCTCGCAGCGCAAGATGGCGAGGCTGGTATGCTAAATAATCGCTTGAACCGTCAGGAACTTCACCTGGTGCGCCTCAACCTAATCTTGGGGGTTCTGATCCTGGGTCTCACGGCGGTGGCGCGCTCGCTGTCTTGAAATCTTCGGAGAGAGTCTCGCATCAACCCCGCCGCCCCATTTCAGGCGGGTGTGAATTGTGCAGCCCGACCTCAGCCTGTCTAAAAAGCCATTTCCCGAACGCAGCAATAAAGGGCTAGAAGAACCCAAAGGAGAAGACATGTCCAGACAAAGCTTACAATACGCCTGGTTGGTTTTGGTAATCAGCGCGCTGGCGTGCAGCGTGCCGTTCAGCCGCGCGCCGGGTCAGGGCGCGCAATCTCCCAGCACGGTCGAAGCGGCGGCAGCCCAGACGATCGCGGCTCAGCAGCTTGCAGCAACGGAGACCGCGCTCGAGTTGGGGCTTGATGTCACCGCCGCGGCGAGCACAGCAACCTTCAACGCTGCTCAGACCGAGATCAGCAGCCAGGCTACCCTGCAAGCCGGAGCAGCCATGGCGACCGGGACGGCTCAGGTTCTGGCGCTCACCTCAGCGGCTCAAGCTGCCCAGGCTACGGCAATTGCGCTGGCGCAAACCAGCACTGCCCAGGCGAATATCCCCCCGCCCCCGCCGCCCCCGCCGCCTCCTCCGCCGACCGGACAAGCGGGCGCGACCCGCATTCGGTTCGCCAGCGGCGCAACCTCGGCAACAGTAGAGGGACAGATCCAACAGAACCAGCGCGTTGATTACGTTTTGCGCGCCCTGCAGGACCAGACGATGTTGACCAGCGTCTATTCGCCCAACGACAATGTTTTCCTGGGCGTGACCGGGCTGACGGACGGCGTCCCGCTGCTCCGCACCTCGGCGGGCAGCACCACCTTCACCGGGGTTCTGCCGGGAACGCAGGATTACCGCATCAGCCTGGTTTCACCGCTTCAAAACAGCAGCTATACGCTCCAGGTGATCATCCCATTTCGGATCAAGTTCGCCCGCGGGGCGATCGCAGCGGAGCTGAACGGGTTTTTACAGGGCGGTGAGGTGAATTATTATCTGCTGCGGGCGATGGCTGGTCAAACGATGACCGTGACGATAAATTCGCCCGCTAACGACATCTTCCTGACGATCTACGGCATGCAGGATGGCAGCCCGCTGGTGCGCTCCGTTGTGGCGCAGACCAGTTGGACCGGCGTCCTGCCAGCGACCCAAGATTACATGATCGAGGCGGTTTCGACCGGCGGCAGCGCGAATTACACCCTGCAGACCATCGTTCAGTGAGGCTGGTAAAAGTTTTACACAAAGGGTCATAATGGCGCGGCGGCTGAAGGATTCGAGAAAGCCCTGGGGGGCAGCTTTATTGCTGGCAGCGCTGGCGAGCATCCTGGCTTGTCAGATCGTGCCTACCCCGCCGCCGCTCAAGGCTACGCCGCGCCCGCTTGCGACCACGGAGAGCCCGAGTACGCGCGCGGCTGCCACCGAACCGGCGGCGGCGCAAGCCTCCCCGCTTCCGCCAGGTACGCCCGCCCCGCCGCCCGGGGAACTGGTAGCCATCCCATATCGCGGCGCTGAACCATTCGCTCAGGTCGCCTCACAGACTTTGCCGCCGCCCGGGGAAACCGATGGGGAGGCGGGCTCAGCGCGCTTCAGCCTGCCTTATCCTCTGGCAAAGGTGACCAACCGCTCGGTGGCGGATGGGCTGACTTTGCGGCAGCAGGATCAACTTGCCCGGCAGGGGTTTGTGATTGTGCACAGCCAGGAACCCCAGTTCAGCGAACTGCGCAACCGGGTAGCGTTGTTTTACGGTCAGCCGTATTATCTGACCAGCGACGCCGCTTACCACGCGCTGAAGACCAGCTTTGACGAGCTGCTCACCGCGCTGGAGCGGGAGGAACTCAAGCGCCGGCTGCAGGGCGTGGTCGAAGCGACCCTGGCAGAAGTCGTTTTGTATTTTCCACTCGTAGAAGGCTCCGATCTAGAGTCGCCGACGGAGCTGGCGGCAGCCTATCTGAGCGTGGCGCTGCATTTGCTCGACCCAATGGCTGCGCTCGATCCGGATCTGGAGGGGCAGGTCAGCGCCCAGGTTGGGCAGATTATGGCAGCCCGCGGGGTGGAGCAATCCACGCTGATCCCCGGATACCAGGACGATTTCAGGCGCTACTTGCCTGCCGGACGTTACGCGGCAAACCCGGAACTGCAAGGTTATTTCCGCGCCCTGACCTGGCTGGAGCGGGTCAATTTTCAACCCATGCTTTCTGGTTCGACTACTGGGGTGGACTACGTCCCGCTGATTGTGACACTGGCGTTGAGACAGGCAAAAACCGCCAACGGTCCGGCAGCGGAGGAGTGGGCGCGCATCGTTGAAACGTTGAATTTTTTCAGCGGATTGCGGGCATCGGGGGGCCCGCCCGAATATGCCTTGCTGATGGATCAGGCGTTTGGACAAAATCTGACGATCCTTGGCTTAAAGGACGCGCCGCAGCGGGAGAAATTCGAGACCCTGCTGCGCGACCTGCCTTTTCCTCAACTCGACCCGCGCCCGCCGCTCGCCCCGCCGGATGGACAAAACCTGCAGAACTGGAGCTTTTTGGGGGCGCGTTACTATCTGGATGGGCTGATCCTGGAGAATCTGGCGCCAGAACCTGGAGCCAGTTCAAAATCGCCGCGCCTGCTCCCCGGCGGGTTAGAGGTCATGGCTGCGGTCGGGGCGCCGGCTGCATTCGAGGCAATGTGGCAGAGCGGCGCCGAATTTCGTAGCTACCCGGAAGAGATCGCCCGCTTGCAGGCGGCGCTGGCGGACCAACCGCCGGAGCAATGGTCGATTTCAGCGCGCAATCTGTGGCTGGAAGGGTTTCGCAAGCACCTCGCCTCTGCCCAAGAGTTGCCACCCGGGGCGGACAACTTACCCTATCTGGAGCAGACTGGTTGGGCGTTTAAAAACCTCAACAGCGCTTTGGGCAGTTGGGCGGAGCTGCAATACGATACAACCGAATTTACCCCCGTTCCCGCGGGGGGTTTAGAAACCCGTCCTCTGATGGCGCCGCCCGCGCCAGGGTTTGTAGAACCCGATCCGCAAGTCTTTTACCAGCTTTCGCGGCTGGCGTTCAGCGCCGCCGAGGGGCTCAAACAGCGCGACCTGGTTGGCGTGTTCTCGCCCAGCCCGGCGCTGGATGGTCTCAATCAACTGCTGCTCGAAACGCTCGACCTGGCAGACCGGCTGCAGCGCCTGGGCGATATCGCGGTCAAAGAGCTGCGCGGGGAGCCGCTGGAAACGGCAGATTTTGCCTTGATCCAGGCGCCTCTCGGACCATCCGAAAAACGCGTTTATGCCAGCATGCTGGCGGAGCAGAAAAGTGATTGGTTGAAGATGCCTCCCCTGCCTGGCATTGTGACCCTGGACTTTGGAGGCGACCGCATATTGCAGATCGGGGTGGGCGGCGTGGACCGGATTTACGT
>MWTA01000060.1 GCA_002050125.1 Anaerolineae bacterium UTCFX2
CTCTTCACCCCTTCCTGGATCCTTGCGCCGCCCGAATCGATCAGCCCGATGATCGGAACGCCGTTGCGCACCGCCAGGTCCATCACCCGGCAAATCTTGTGGCTTTGCATCGTGCTCAGCGTTCCGCCGTACACCGTAAAATCTTGCGCATAAACATAGATCGTGCGCCCATCGATCTGCCCGTAACCGGTCACAACGCCGTCGCCTGGAAACTTCTCCTTTGCAAGATCCATTTCGTCCGCCGGCGCGGTGATAAACGGTTCCAGTTCGTTAAACGTGCCCGGATCGAGCAGCGTGTCCAGGCGTTCGCGCGCGGTCAGTTTGCCTTTCGCGTGCTGGGTTTCGATGCGCTGCTCTCCGCCGCCCAGGTGGGTTTTTTCGCGCAGCGCCCGCAGCCTGAGAATTCTGGGGTCTTCAAATGGATGGTCCGCCAAGATTTCACCCTCTTTTTCTTTTGAACCTCGGATCTGTCTTAACAAAGAAATGATTCGAGGTGGATGCCTCGAATCATATCTTCTAGTCTCAGGTATTGATAGTGACAAAAATCCTGATTAATCGAGAAAGGAAATAATAATGTCCTGTTCTGTTCGTCTATTTTGGCAAAGTGCCAAATGCATGATCCCACACGGTGGAGCTGACCCCAAAACGCAAGTTTGGCTCTTTGAAGTGGTGTTTCATGTGATGCCGCTTGAGGCTTTTCATGAAGCCGCCGCGGATCGGATAGTGATGTGTGGCATAGTGGATCAAGTCGTACACTAAATACCCGATCATGAACCCGGCTACCATGGGATCCACCCAATCCGGTTTGGCGAGCAAGCCTTCCACAACAACGCTGAACAGGAAGTAGAAAATAATCGCCATCGGAATGCTCACCGCGGGCGGCATCACCAGCCGGGTTTTGCACTGCGGCTGCGCGTGATGAATGCCATGAAACAAGAAAACCAGGCGTTTTCCCCAATCGCTTTTGGGGTGGAAGTGAAACACAAACCTGTGAAGCGTATACTCAGCGAACGACCAGAGCGCTATCCCGCAGATGATCGCCAAGGGAATATGGACATAACCGCCAGGCATGGGTGCAAAGGTAAACGCGCGCCAAATCAGCCAGCCGATCACGGGCGTCCAGATTGCAACCACAACCTGCGGGGTGATGTGCGTAAAGAATTCCAGGAAATCCGATTCAAACAAACGGATCGGTTGTTCGCTGTGATCGATCGGCATTCCGCCCATTTCAAAGTAGCGCAATGGCAAATCATCCATCTCACGCCTCCTTAAAAGCCAATAATTGATATGAGGTTTTTTACAGTTACTCGTTCGCTCATTTCTCCAGGGAGGTTAACGTTACCCCAATATATCATCATTTTCGGCTTGCCATCACGGTTGGACTGATTCCCCAAGCACAACCTGGACTGGAATTATCTGCCCGTCTCGCAGGATTTCGATGGTCAATTGCTCTCCAGGCTGCGATTTGAACAGCAGATTGATATAGGAGTGATCCGCATCGATCGCGGTATCCCCAATCTTGGTGATGATGTCCCCGTCTTGAATGCCGCCATTTTCCGCCGGGCTGCCGGGTACTACGCTGGTCACGTATGCTCCCCACGGGCTGGGGAGGTTATAAATCGCGGCAATTTCAGGGGTAATGGGCTGCCAGCGGAGGCCTAAATAAGGTCTGGCGACGTACCCTTTTTGCAGAATCTGCTCAACCACGTTGCGCGCGGTGTTGGCAGGGATCGCAAACCCCAGCCCTTCAGCCGCGGCAGAAATCCCATTGCCGCGAATCACCAGCGTATTAATCCCGATCACTTCGCCCTTCAGGTTGATCAGCGGTCCGCCGGAATTCCCCTGGTTGATCGCCGCATCGGTCTGGATCAAATCCTCGACCTGGTAACCCTGCCCCGTATCCACGGATCTGCCCGTTGCGCTGATCACCCCGACGGTCACCGTGTTCTTGAAATCGCCCAGAGGAGAGCCAATGGCGATCACCGTTTCGCCAGGGTTCAATTGATTTGAATCGCCCAAAACGGCAAACGCCGGCGGCGCAGCCGCGACCTTGATAACTGCCAGGTCGGTGAACGGGTCCACGCCGATAACTTCAGCCTCGTGCACTTCGCCGTCATAAAAAACGACGGACGCCTCTTGCATCGATTCGATCACATGATTATTGGTCAAAATATGTCCGTCACTCGAAATAAAGACGCCGCTTCCACTCGCCAAGCGGGTTCCAAACTGATCGAAGCCGAACCCCTGTCCAGGCAGGCTTCCTGCAACGGTAACCACCGATGGCGATACCAGCCGGACGGTCTCAACCACGCGCGTCTCAACTTCGGAAGTGTCCACCTCCAAAAGGCTTCCAGAGGGCTGCGCCAGCGCGGGCAGAGGCGCCTCTGCTGGCGCTGCAATTGGGGCGTTGCGAAGCGCTTCAATTTTCACAGCCTGATAGACCGCTAAGCCGCCCAGCACCGCGCCAGCTAAACCGCTCAATCCAGCCAGGGCGATCAGCAGCGCGATGGAATAAACTCTTTTCCACGTCATCGAAAATCCCTCAGGGTTTCGAGTATAGCAGATGAAGATGATAAAAACATGAATCAAGTCCAAATTGCCCGCCCTGGTTTTTTCATCCTTTTGTAATCTTAACAGTTTATAATTGCCCCATATATAGAGGTAGTTTTTTATTGATGCCGGTGTATCGAGTATTCTGCGTTTGTATTGTCCTTTTTAGTCTGCTCCTTACCGAACCAGCAAAAGCCGCGGTTCGACCTTCGGATTGCGGCGCGATCCTGAGTCTGGAATGGCTGGAGACGCAGGCAGCAGATTTCGCGATCCAATACACCCCATCCAACGCCAGCTTAGCCCAAACCTTCGATTCACCGCGCTGGCAGGAACAGCTTACGGCGGAATACGCCCGGTTCAAGGCGCTGTTCGAAACCGATTTAGCGGTTGTCCCGACGATCCGAATTTACCCGGATGCGGATGCATACATCTGCCTGAACTCCCCACTTGAAAATCTAGATTTCAACTCCAGGCTTTTTTTGCATTCCGCTTTGGGCAAAGCCGAAATCGCGCTGATCGCGGATAACCTCATTCAGAATTACCCCATCTGGGCTGCGCAGGAGCTTGATCTTCTGCGCTATGATCTGGGGGTTCTTTTTGCCAAGCAGGTTGCCGGGGATCGCCTGCCGCCTGGATTGCTAACAGGCATCGGTCGCTTTGCGCAAGACCCTGCCCAGACAACCGCGCTTTTGCAGTTGAATCCGGGGGATTGGGCTCAGCCGCGTTCGGATTGGCACGCGCTCTGGTCAGACGAACGTCGGCAAAGCGACCTGAACAGCCAGTTGGCAAACCTGAGCATCGTCAACTTTCTGGTTGAGCGAGCCGGGTGGGATGCCTTTTTACAATTTCTTCGTGACCTGCCAACCGCAGCCGATTACCGTCAAACGCTCGAGCAGAACTATGGCACCAGCATGGATGAGCTGGAGGGCGCCTGGAGAGCCTATTACCCCCGCTACTTCCAGACAGGCTGGAAAAATCATCCAATCTACAACCCCGACCTCAGCCAGTATGCACAGATGATAAAAACCGAAAACTATGGCGAGGCGGCTGCCGGGCTGCGCGGCGTTGTCGCGTTTCACGAAAAAATCAACAACCCGAAGATCAGCCAGCAAGCCCGCCACCTTTTCAACCTGGCACAGCGCGGACACGATGCCGAGGTTCAATTTGCCCAGGCTATGCCGCTCTATCAATCCGGCGAATACGACGCGTTCCTGGACCTGCTGGCTCAATCCGAAGTGGGTTATGCCGAGGCGGGCAATCGGTTCTATCATCTCGATGAATTTACGGGCTACCGCCGCCAGGGTCGTGAAGTGATCGCATTGCACGCGCAGCTCGACGAACTGGAAAAACGCTTGCCGCACGAATGGAACACCTTCTCGCTGGCAAACCGGATCCTTCTGGCTGGCAGCAAGCTGATCCAACTGGGCGACAATAACGGCTATTTGCGCACCAAACTCCTGCTCGAAGCCGTGGAACTGCGTCAGCGCAAGCAGTATATTTTCGCGGCAACTATGGTCATAACCGTCGTACTGCAGCTTCTTGGGCTGCTTCTTTATTTGTCCCGCCGGGAACCGCCAACGGAAGCCCAGCTATGACCGAATTCGACCGCATCCAGATCGAACTGGCTGAGCTAAGGCGCCTCGCCCGGGTCCAGAAGCTGGCGCGCCTGGGAATTCGGATGCTCTGGCTTTTTGGGGGCGGAACGATTCTGGGCTGGGGGATAAACCAGTTCTGGGGTCTCCTGCCGTCTTCATCTGTATGGCTGCTTGCCGGTTTGGTTCTGGCTTCCTTCCCTTTGTTGCAGTTCATCCTGACAGCCAAGAACCAGTCCGATTGGACCTGGATGTTGGACCGCCGGCTGGGACTGCGCGAGCAGGTCAGCACCGCGCTCGAAATTGCCCAAACCCGCGATGCCAGCCCGGTGAGCGAAGCCTTAGTACAGGACGTGTTGATCATGCTGCCGCAAATCCGGGCGCGCATGCTGGAAAAAGGCTGGTATTTGCGGCGCGATCTGGTTTCGCTATTAATCGTCGGGCTGCTTGGGGTAACGCTGCTTGCCGCTAATCTGTTGGGATCATATTCAAAGCGCCTGGCACCTCCTGAGTTGGCTGGGTTTCTCATCCCTACGCCTATCCAGCCGCTCGATCCGCAGCACCTGCCAAATTCCGCGCCCGAACCAACCCCCACTCAGGATAGCAGCGCAAACGGCGAAGAAAACCAGGGCGGCGGCGGACCTTCGCCCAACAACGCCCAGGGAGATTCCGGCGGCGACCAAGGAGGAGCTGAAAATACGCCTTCTGGTCCGATCTCCGAAGTGCTGCAAGAGCTTGGCGCCGACCTCAGCCAGCAAGCCGGCACGTACGGCGTTGGCAAGGCGCTCGAAAATCTGGATTTGGATAGAGCCGCCGATGAACTGCAAGAGCTGGCCGAGCGGTTAGACGAGCTGTCTCAAGAAAGCCGCGCAAACATGTCAAAATCCCTGGAAGAGGCGGCTGAAGAAGCCGCCCAAGCTGGCGCCCCGGGCTTGTCCGCGGCGATGGAAAACGCTGCCAAGTCGTTGCAAAGTCAAAGCCGGGATGCCGAACGCAGCCTGGGCGGGCTTGCAAACGAGTTGCGCGCGCTGGAAGAATCGCTCAATTCTCCCGAATTAGCGGAGGCGGACACAACACCCTCAACCACCGGCAAATCTGAACCGTTATCCCGGCTGGAGGGGGAGGGAGGGGAATTCGAATTATCTTCCTCCAATGGGTCGGATTCGGCGCTGCTCAATCCATCCGCCTCTGGGGTTGCCGGCGCTGAAACGCTGAGCGATCCGTTCAACTCGGCATTCCTCCCCGACAACGGGATGAACCAGAGCCCCTTGCTTCCAAACGTTCTTTATTGGAAATGGCGCAATGTGGTTTCGCGATATTTTCAACGCTAAAGACCGCCGCAAGCTGCCGGTAAAGCCTTCAAGCCCGGGGGGTGACGGCATGACGTTGTCTGCGCTGGCGCTGCGCCAGATGGACCGGCTTCATATTTCCAGGGACCAGACCTGGCTGGAGAATAGAATCGGGGCGCGCGCCAGCCACATGCGCCGTCCGGCGGCGGATTTCTTTGACCACCGCCAATACATCCAGGGCGACGACATCCGTTTTGTGGATTGGAAAGCCTCCGCCCGCCAGGAACATATTTTCATCAAGCAAGGCGCGCTGCAGAAATCCGTGACGGTCTATGTGCTTCTGGATTGCAGCGCTTCGATGGCTTGGGGCGACGTCCCGAAATCCCAGGCTGGTTTGCTGCTCGCCAACGCGCTGAGTTATATGGCGCTGGCGCAGAATGACCGGGTGGTGATCCTGCCCATCACAAGCAACGGTTCGGGGCAGCCCGTACGACCGCTGGGTCCGCTTTGGGGTAAGGGTCAGGCGATCTTGCTGGCGGATTATCTGCGCTCCCTGCAATTTCAAGGGCAGATCGACATTACGAACTCGCTGATAGAATTGACCAGAAACAAGCAATCGCAGGGCGGGGTGGTGTTTGTTATCTCCGACCTGCTGGCGGTGCAGTCTCTTTCTCCAGCGCTGGAAATGATCCGCGCCCCTGCCTGGAAAATAATTTTTCTTCATCTGCTTCACCCCGACGAGCTTCAACCCGATTTGCAAGGGCATTTCGAACTGCACGACATTGAAACCGGAGAAAAGCGCGTCTATAAAATTACCCCGCAAGCATTAGGGACTTATCAGCGCCGGCTGCAAACCTGGCAGGCAAAGATCGCCCAGGTTTGTTTGCAGCATCGCTGCCAATACACGCTCATCCCTTCAAATTGGTCACTGGAAAAAGAGATCTTACCGCATCTCCGGCGGCTTCAGGTGGTTAAGCCCAATTGACATTCCTCAATTCGCTCGGCGTCATCGGTTTCCTTTCGCTGCCGGTCATTTTGATATTGCATCTGCTGCGCGAGCCGGCTCGCAGGCTGGTCGTCTCGCACCTCAAGTTGTGGGCATTTCTGGAGCACGAGGCAAAAGGGCCGCGCGTGCGCAGCCTGCCTGTGACGCGCATCCTGCTGGTTGATTTGTGGATTGCGGTTTTGCTCACCCTGGCGTGGATCCAGCCCATCTGGAGCGTGCGTCTACCGCTCGCCCCAGCCCGCCAGATCGTGATCTTGATCGATACGACGACCAGCATGCGCGCTAATCTAGGGAGTGGAACCCGCTTTTCCGAAGCGCAAATCCAAGCCAAAAGGATCATCGCAGACGCCCGCTCAAGGGACGTGGTGACGGTTATCAAATTCGGGCGGATTGCGGAAGTGGTTGCGGATAGTCGTGACTCGAAATCGGATCAATTGACCGCCGCGGTCGACGCGCTCCAGGCGGGAGGTGCCGGGGATGCGCTTCACGAGGCGCTGTTTCTCGGGCGCACATTGCTGAAACCGGAATTGGCACCGCAATTTCATATTATCACAGACGGTAATCTTGGCTGGAAGGACGCCTCAGACCTGGAGGGTTTTTCATTTCCGGTCGCCTGGCATTTCATTGGGGATTCGCTGGATAACCAGGCGATTACCGAATTGAACGTGCAGCAGACTAGCGCAAATGAATATCAACTCTTTACGCGCTTCGCCAATTTTAGCGAACGCGAAGCGCTCCGGACGGCGGTTCTCGAAATCGACGGCAAGCCTGCGGCTCAGGCAGAGGTCAAAATCGCCCCAAATTCAACGGTGGCGCAGGTCTGGCGCGTCACGCCGGGCGCAGTCGAGCCGCCGCGCGAGCTGCGCGTCGCGTTTCAAGGCGAAGACGGGTTAGCCGGCGACGACTCAGCCAGCCTGGGATTGCTGCCGGGCAACCGTCCGCGCGTCGCGTTGGTCGCCGACGATTCATACCCCTTGCAGCAAGCCATCCAGGCGGTCGGGTTCGTAGATTTGCAGCTATTTACAGTGGACGACTATCTCAACCGCGCCGCGCCTGGCGAGCCAGATCGTTTCGACCTGACCGTTTTCCGCGGCTTCATGCCAACCGACCTGCCGGAAGGGCTCATCTTGTTCGTAGAACCCCCGGCTGACAGCTCTTTGCCCAGCCTGGCAGCCGGATCGAGCCAGGCGGTTGCCGCCAACGCATTGACGCACATACCCAAACGCCACCCCATAACCAACGGGATCGATTTCAATTCGGTGCGCTGGGGCAGGGTGTATGAGCTCACAAATCCGCATCCCGGTCTGGAAACGCTGCTGGCAGCCAATGATGCGCCGATCCTGTTGTACGGACAGGTCCAGGCGCAAGCGTCTCAACCCCGCCCGGTGGTCGTGCTGTTGGCGGATCTGGCGCGCGGGAATTTTGCTCAACACCCCGCGTTTCCGATGTTGATCGCCAACCTGGTCGATTATTCCCGCAATTCGGCGCTTCCCCAAACCATAAAAACGGGCGAGCCGCTCGCGTTGCCGCCCTTGAAGGCGTATCAGGCGCTTCAATTGCTCCCGCCCGATAAGCCGGTTGTGCAATGGGACGATCAATGGCCCGCTGAATGGGACCTCACCCAGGATCCGGGCTTTTATCGGTTTAAAATGCTGAAATTCGATGGCGACGTGGAAGAGTTCTCGACCGGCGCAAACGCTGGCGACCTGCTCGAATCAGACCTGCGAACGCCAGATTGGGTCGTTTCGGTGCAATCCACTGCTCCGGGCGGCTTTATTCCGCCCAACGAACAGGAAAAGGCGCAAATCGATCTGCGCCCCTGGCTGCTGGGGATCGCGTTACTGTTGCTGGTGTTGGAGGCGAGCCTGGCATGGCGGCGCTAGACCAGATCGTCTCTCACTGGCAGCTTTTAGCCGCCCTGCTGGCGGCTTTAGCGCTGCTCACCTGGTTTGCCCGCAAAGCCCGCCTGAAATGGCTGCTTGCCTGGGTTCTCAGGGTCTGTCTGGTATTGATCGCCTGGGCGGGACTGTTCTACGCCTCCAGGAGCAAACCGGCAGACGCGTTCGCGCCGCAAACCGTGATGCTGCTGGATCTGTCGGACAGCATCGACGGGGACAATCGCGAGGCAGCCTGGCGCTCCGCCCGGGAATGGCAAATGGCGGCTGAAAACCGCGTTTTGAGCGTATATGGGAATTCCTCTGTTTTTATCATGCCGGAAGAGGATGGGGCGTTGGATACGATTTTGGAAAAAACCAATCCCAAATCGAGCGACCTCGCCGGGGCGCTGCAGAAAGTTGAACGTTTGTTTGACAGCCGGCTCGCCGGGATCATCCTCGCCACGGATGGATTGGTCGAACGCGCCGACCAGATCGACCAAATGCTCACTGCGAGTAAAGAGGCGGGGGCGCGCCTGGATGCTGTGCCGATTTCGCCCCGAAATCAAGCCAACGACCTGGCGGTCGCCGACGTTTTAGCCCCGCGTTCGCTTTGGGCTGGCACGGCTTTTGACGTCTTTGTGCCTGTGCAAGGAGAAACCAGTGAATCCACGCCGGTTTTCGAGCTTTTCGTAAATGGCGAGAGCTTAGCTGTTTCCTCCACGCAGGTCGGTTCAGGTTTATATCGCATCCCGCTGAGCAAGGTCCCGGAAGGCATCGTGATGTTGAAGGTCGTCGGAAGAAACGCCTCTGAGAGCGATGAAAGCGGCAGCCAGTTCGACTCCGATCCATTTCTCGAAAACAACCAGGCTTTCGCCGCCATTCAGGTGTTCCCGCCGCCAAATGTGCTATACGTAACATCTAACCCGAATTCGGCGCCTGTTCAACGAATGCAGCGCTTGCTCTCCGATCAGAACATTCAGGTCACGCAAATCCAGCCTGCGGCTTTTCCGACCAATCTGGCGCAGTTGCGGCAGTTCGGCGTCATCTTCATCGACAACTTACTTTCAAACCAGCTAAACCAGGAACAACAGATCGCGCTGCAAGTGTTCGCGTCCGAGTTCGCGGGAGGGGTGGTCTTTCTGGGCGGGCAGAACAGCTACACCCTTGGCGGCTACCAGAATTCGATCCTAGAACCCATGCTGCCAGTCAAACTCGAACCGCCGGCGCGTTCGCTGCGCCAGCCGATCACTTTTCTGCTGATTCTGGATCTTTCGGGCAGCATGAACGTCCGCAACCAGGACGACATTTCCTCAATTTCGTTAGCGATCGAAGCGGCAATGCGCTCCATTGAAACCCTTCAAGTCGATGATTATCTCGGCATTTTGACGTTTTCAGACGCTTTTCAATGGGCTTTCCCGCTTCAACGGTTGACAGGACCCGAGGAAATTCAGCAGGCGTTAGACACCGTCAACCGTATGGAGGCTTCCGGCACCACCTACATGTATGCGGCGATGCGCGAGGGCGTGCTGACCATGGCGGGCGTCCCCGCGGATGCGCCGCATAACAAGCACATCCTGCTGCTTTCCGACGGGCAAAGCACCGACGGGACGCCCGATGAGTTCCTGTCGCTGGCAGGGCTGGTGCCTGCCAACGGGATCACGCTTTCCACGATCGCCCTGGGGTTGGAAGCAGACAAGGGCTTGTTGGAACAGCTCGCCGAGGTCGGCAAGGGACGTTTTTACGCCGTCGAGAACGTCGAAAAACTGCCCTATATTATGATCGCCGAGAGCCAGGCGGCGCGCAGCGAAAACATCCAAACCGGCGTCAGCGGGCTGAAAGCGCTCGACTCCAGCCACCCCATCCTTTCCGGGCTGAGCCGCGAATCGCTGCCCGAACTCCAGGGATACAATGCCCTTTCCAGCCGGAAAGAAGAAGGCGCAGAGGACATCCTGGTATCTACTAGCTTCGAAGATCCCATCCTGTCGGTCTGGCAATACGGGTTGGGGCGAGTCATCGCTTGGACGACGGACAACGGGGCAGAATGGCTCGGCGCCTGGGAGGATGAGCCGCAAAGCAAGTTTTGGTCACAGGTGGTGCGCTATGCCTTAGCTGACCCTGCCTCGAGCGCGGCTCAGGTGGACGTGCAAGTGGACCCGGAAAAAATGATCATCCAGGCTTCGTTGTTCACGACCGATGGCAAACCGGTCAATCTGGCAGAGGTGACTTTCTCCTACCTCGATCAGTCCCAGACTGTGCGCAAGTTCAGCCTGGTGCAGCAGGGTATCGGCGCCTATCGAACCGAACTCGCTCGCCCGCCGGAAGGTGAATATCGCGCAGTTCTGGCTTACCAAGATGCAGGCGGCGAGCGCTATGAAAGCGCGGTTCCATTTGCGGTCAACCCGCCCGATGAGTGGTTGCCAGCCGACCCCCAAGCTGGTTTTACGAACCTTCAACGCTGGACCGAGTTGACCGGCGGACAGTTCACCACGTTCGATGAATTGCTGCAGCAAACTCAATCAGCCGCTGACGAGAATTCGTCTGCCAGTCCGCGTGACTTTACGTGGTATATTCTGGCAGCGCTGCTGGTTTTGTGGCCCCTTGAGATCGCCATTCGCCGGCGCTGGCTGCCCTGGATGTAATCCAATGCGAAGACACAGGAAAAACCATGACTGAATACAATCAAGTACTCAATCAGGTGTCGCAGTTTCGCGACGCCGCGAACACCATCTTGAACGAGATGCGCAAAGTGATCGTCGGACAGGAGACGCTGATCCACGACATGTTGGTCACCTTGCTGGGCGGCGGCAACGCGCTCATGGAGGGCGTCCCCGGCTTGGGCAAGACGCTGCTGATCCGCACGCTGGCGCAGGCGCTCGACTGTTCCTTCAGCCGCATCCAGTTCACCCCCGACTTGATGCCCGCCGATATCACCGGAACGATGATCATCACCGAGGCGCCCGACGGGCGGCGCGGTTTTCGCTTCGAGCGTGGACCGGTGTTTGCCAACCTGATCCTGGCGGACGAAATCAACCGCGCCACCCCGCGCACCCAGTCGGCGCTGCTGGAAGCCATGCAGGAGCAGCACGTCACGGTTGCCGGGGAGAGCTATCATCTGCCAAAACCCTTTTTTGTCCTGGCGACCCAAAACCCGATCGAATTGGAAGGCACTTTTCCACTGCCCGAAGCCCAACTAGACCGCTTTTTCTACAAACTGGATGTGCCGTCACCGATGGAAGACGAACTGGTCGAGATTGCCCGGCGGACCACCGGATCGAGTTCGCCTGTCGTCGAAGTCGCCGCGGACGTTCCGTTGCTGCTCTCCATGCAGACGTTGGTGCGCCAGGTTCCCGTCGAGGAACGCGTGTATCGCTATGCGGCGCGGGTGGTCAGCACCACCCAGCCGGATAGCCCGGATGCGCCGGCGCGCATCCGCCAGTATCTGCGGGTCGGGATCAGCCCGCGCGGCATCCAGGCGATGATCATCGCGGCTAAAGTCGAAGCGCTGTTGGACAACCGCAAGGCAGTGGCGATCGACGACATCCGCCGCGTGGCGCTGCCCGCTTTGCGCCACCGGCTCTTTCTAAATTTTGAAGCTCTTTCCGAGGGAATTTCGCCCGACGACCTGGTCAACGAGGTGTTGGACGCCGTTCAGGTCCCGCGCTGACGTTAAGACCGGCGCTTCATCCCAATAATAAAAACAATAAGACCGGTAATGCCCAAGCCGATCATGAATAACAGGGGGAAGTCGATTGCGCCCCTGGAAGGCGAAGCCGGGCTGGGGAAGGGCGTGGCGGTAATCGATGGGCTTACGGTGCTGACCGTCTTGTTCTCCAGTAAAGCGACCGGGGCAGGCGTTTCGCTGGGCGAGGGGGTTTGAGTTGCCGGCGGCGTGACCAACAACAACAGCTTTTGCTCGGGGTGCAGGATCGATTCACCATTCAGCCCGTTCCACGCCATCAGATCCGCCAGATTAATTTCGTATAGATTAGCAATCCACGAGAGAGTCTCGCCGCTTTTTACCGTGTGGTAGTAGCGCCCGTCGCTCGCAGGGGTGAGCCGCGCGAGCGGGCTGAGTGAGTGGGTGGTATCATCCGGGCTGTTTCCGCCCGTGCTGATGAGCAGTTCCTGCCCAATCTGCAAGGGCCATTCTTTTTGGATCCCATTGAGGGACAGAATCGTGTCTATGCTGACTTTGTAGGCGACCGCGATCGATGACAACGCCTGGTAAGGCTGCACTACATGGATAATTTTGCCATCCGCGCCGGGCTGTTTGACCAGAACCATCCCAACCGGGGTAGGGGTGGCGTAACCTTCCGTGTTGCTGCCCGGGATGAACAGTTTTTGACTGACTTTTAACCCAGCTTCCCGCGACAGGTTGTTCCAGGTTTCCAAATCTTGGATGGTGACTTTGTAGGCGATGGCGATCGACCAGAAGGACTGCCCTGCCTGAACTTCATGGAAAACTCGACCGTCCTTGTCCGGGGTGGCAATCTTGACCGGAACGATCAACTGCGAAACACCTCCGCCAGGCGCGCCTGGGTTGCCTCCGGTTTGCGAGGGCGAGCCGGCCGGGGATTTATATTCGCCGCAGGCATGCGCTGAGGTGTAAGCCGCTTGTAGAATGTAGTAAAACTTCCCGTTGGCGGACTTCGCAACGCCCGCGCCCACGTTGCAGTAAGCCGGGTTCACCGCCGGGATCATGTGATCCGCATCCGACCAGATCACCATGATTTCGTCGATGCCATAGTTGCCGACCGCAAAATTTTCGGTTGCCCAGACCGTCGCTCCGCCGCCATAGCCGGCTGCTTGCAGCCGGCCGCGCACGTCGCCAATGTGCCAGGACATCTGGCTGGCTGCCATCGTCTCGGCGGTGGCTTGGGCGACGGCGTTGATGATCGGATCTTCGACCAGCGCCGGCAAGCCGTTCGAGACGCGCAGCGTGTTCATCGCCAGAATAAGATCGTACGCGCTAACGCCCGCAGCCAGCGCTGAGACGGGTCGGGCAAAAGGCGCCAGACCGATAACCCCCAGGTTGATCGTAGAAAAAGTCAGAACAATCGCCAGGCTTGCCCGGCTAAAGCTGCGCAACATCACGCGTTGATTATATTCATGATTGGCAATCTCGATGTTATGGATCGGGCGCAAATGAATTAAGAACCCGTAAACCCAACCGGGGAATTTACAACACGATCGTGCAGCAACGCGCCGGACGCGAACGAAAAACCGCCGGTTAAAACTGCCGCTCTTGACCGGCGGTCATTTGTGAGATTCAAACACTTCCGCATAGCCTTTGTCCAGTTCGTCATCGGATAAATGCGCATAGCGTTGCGTCACAGCGATGTTGCGATGGCGCGCCAGTTCCTGCGCCAGCTTTAGATTGCCGCCGCTGCCTTTGAGCGCTGCCGTCACAAAGTAGTGCCGAAAAGAGTGGGGGGTGACTGCGCCCGCCGCGGCTGGTCCCACAGCTTCTATCGCGCGTTGCGCGATGATGTTCTGCCCGGTGCGGGTGGAGATGGGTTTGATCTTTTTGCCCGCGCCTTTGTCGTGGCGGGCAAAAAGGGGCAGGGAGGCAAGCGGCTTTCCGGTCTTGCCGTCGATCTCGGCGCGTGCGTTGAGGTAGTCCTTGAGCGCAGCCAAACTGCGCTGCGAAAAGCGCACCACGGCTTGCCGGTCGCCTTTGCCGATCACCACCGCTTTGTTTTCGAACCAGTCGAGGTCGCCGCGCCGCAAACCGCACGCCTCGTGAACCCGCAAACCGGTGTCCGCCAGGGTAAGGATGAACGCGCGGTCGCGCAAAGCGATCAGTTTGTCAGTTAATTTCTCGCAAGGCTGTAATGCAAGATTATTAGCATGACCTATGATGTTATCAATTGTATCTGCGGGAAACTGCGGCAAGCGCAAACCGGGTTTGCGCGCCCGGTGGCGGATAAGCAGGCGCATGCGCGGCAGGTTCAAATCTGCCAGGCGCTCAGCAGCCAGGTATTCGTAAAAGCCCGCCAGCGCGGTGAGATAAAGCTGTTCTGTGGCTGGCGCATAGACTTTGAGATCCTGGGCAAACCAGGACACCGCGTCTTCGTTAAGGTCTTTCAGGGGGCGTTGATCGGCGGGAAGACTGCGTTTTTCGAGCGTAATCAGAAATGCGTTCAACGCGTTGCGGTAGGAGCGCGTAGTGTGTCCGCTGCGCGCCAATCCGATCACGTCAAGATACTGGTTGATTGCCTGAGCGATTGTGAGATCGTTTATAGTGGCCATGTTGCCTCCTGAAGGGTTAATTCGATTATACCATATGTTTCTGATAATAGTACTTATCAGAAGCATAGTCACTATAATCTATAATTCCTTTTTGCCACACCTCCCCCGCTAAAATGCCGGAGCGGTTTACTGTTTGAGGGTTTTAGGCACATCGGCAAGGCTTTTACAGTCGTCTTTACCATCCTGCCAGGCATTTATCTCGTCTGTGAAATAAAATGTCGTCCCCCTGCCCCGCTGACTGGTCTCTCTCTTCTTCATCAGCTTTTCTCGGAAATTAAAAAGCTCACTTTTTCACCCCATTATTGCCGTATTATGATACAATTGTTCTAAGAACATGCGTTCTGCATCGAGGCGCCTCATGGACCTTTACGCCCGCTTGAACCAGCTATCATCTCAAATGTATTTCGAGCCAGACAGCGCGCAAGACTGTCCCACGGCGTCCTTCCGCGCCCGGGCTGCCGACGCGATCAACATCTTTTATGCGGCTGGGGCAAACGGCAAGCGAGTTCCGCTGCTCAAAACCATGCTGACCTCCGCCTGTGAACGCGATTGTTACTACTGCCCGTTCCGCGCGGGCAGGGATTTTCACCGCGCCACGCTCAAACCGGATGAAATGGCGCGGGTCTTTATGACCCTGCAGCGCGCCGGGCTGGTCGAAGGGCTGTTCCTGAGTTCGGGGATCGCCGGCGGCGGACGGCGGATGCAAGATCAGATCATCGCCACCGCTGAGCTCTTACGGCTGAAATACCATTTTACCGGTTATCTGCACCTGAAAATCATGCCGGGCGCTGAATACGACCAGGTGCTGCGCACAGCGCAGCTCGCCAGCCGGGTCTCGATTAACTTAGAAGCCCCCAACCCGCTCCGGCTTGAGCGGCTTGCGCCGCACAAATCCTTCTTCGAAGAGTTGATGGCGCCGCTGCATTGGGTCAGCCAGATCCGCAGCAACCATTCTGCCCAGCGCGCCCCGAACAGCCGTCCCCCGTCTATGACCACCCAATTTGTGGTCGGCGCGGTGGGCGAAAGCGATCTGGAGATCCTGCAGACGACCAACACGCTCAACCAGCAGGCGCAGCTCAACCGGGCTTATTTCTCGGCTTTCCGACCCGTCAACGGCACGCCGCTCGAGAACCAGCCCCCCGCCGACCCGGTGCGCCAGCGGCGGCTCTACCAGGCTTCATTCCTTTTACGTGATTACGGTTTCGGGTTAGAGGACCTGCCCTTTGATCCAAGCGGCGACCTCCCGCTCAAAGTCGATCCAAAACTGGCGTGGGCGCGGCAGAACCTGAGCGAGCAGCCGGTCGAAATCAACCGCGCCGACCGGCTTGAACTGCTGCGCGTGCCGGGCATCGGTCCGAAGGGCGCCGCAGCAATTCTGTCCGCGCGGCGAAACGGGCGGCTGACCAATTTTGCAGAATTGCAGCGGATCGGGTTGAACCTCCAACGGCTCCAGCCGTTTATCACACTCGCGGGCAGAAAACCGCTCCGCCAGCTTTCATTTTGGGCGGGTGACTGAACTAAGCTGTTCCCAGGCGCCTTTCCACGGTTCTGTTTGGGGCTGGCGCTTTGGAAGCTGGACGTTTTCGAGCCGGCTGCTAACTTTGACGGCGGTCACCGCAACCGTATCCCAATCATCGGTGAAAATCGCCTGGCGCATTTTATCCGCAAGCAGACCCGCCCACTCCCATTCCAGGCGAAAGCGGTCGGCTTTCAACCAATAGCCGCGGTTTTCCCAGGCTTGCACCGATTGGTCGATCGTCTGGTGGATGGCTTCCAGCGCAAGGACGATAAACGAAGCCAGGTCGCGGGTCTTATCATCGACCTCGGTTTGCCGCATCAGTTCCTGGATCGCCCTGAGAACGCTGCGGGTCAACAGCGTGCGCTCTTTGCCCGAACCGTCCAGTTTTATCATTCTGCTCAAAATGTGCTCCTGCAAAATAGATGCGCCGATTATAGCCGATCATTGACGGGGCTGCGGCTCGCGCTTATAATTTTTCTCAGTCCTCCGGGGAAGTGCTGGAATTGGCAGACAGGCTTGACTTAGGATCAAGTGCCGCAAGGCGTAGGGGTTCAAGTCCCCTCTTCCCCACTTTTCATATACCGATCTAACAATTAATTTTAATCCACATGATATAATGCGGCGGATTCGTCCAGCGGATTATTTTTGCATCTCTGTTTCGAAGGGTGAGCATCTTGAAAATCGAAAAACAAATGTTAGAAGACCATCAAGTTAGATTAACGGTCGAGATCGAAGATGATCGCGTGGACCAGATGAGGCATCGCGCCGCCGCGAAACTCGCCCGGCGCGTCAAAATCCCCGGCTTCAGACCGGGCAAGGCGCCCTACCCGGTCATCGTGCGCACCGTGGGCGATCCGGCAATTTTCGAAGAAGCCCTGGAAATGCTGCTCGATGAGGTTTATCCGGAGATGATCAAGGAAGCGGACATCAAGCCCTACGGTCCGGGACATCTGGAGAACCTGCCCAAGCTCGAACCGCTCACCCTGGAAATTGTCGTGCCGTTGGATGCCGAAGTAACGTTGGGTGACTATAAAGCGATCCGCAGGGAATATAAACCGGAGCCGGTGCCGGAGAGCCGCGTGGACGAGATGCTCGATGCACTGCGCGAGCGACAGGTAATCGTAGAACCGGTTGACCGCCCGGCGCAGCTCGATGATATGGTAACCGTCTCAATTTCGATCGAGAAGGTACTTGACGAAGGGAGCGAAAGCCTGTTTAAGGAGCAGCCGGTACCGCTCGTCGTGCACAAAGTCGACGAAGACGATTGGCCCTTTGCGGGCTTTTCGCACAGCCTGATTGGAAAATCCGCCGGGGATGAGGGGACGGTCGAGCACCAATATCCGGATGATTTTTCGGAAGAATACTTGAGCGGCGTGAAGGCAATTGTTCACTATAAAATCGAGAACGTCAAATCGCGCACCCTGCCTGAGCTGAACGACGAGTTTGCCTCCTCGGTCGGAGAATTCGACAACCTGGATGCGCTGCGGGCGAATGTCCGCAGCATGCTCGAGGGGCAAGCCAAAGAGACGTACAACCAGGACTACGATGAAGAAGTCATCGACGAGGCGATTGCACAAGCCGAATTCAAATATCCGCCGCAGATGCTCGATGAAGAGATCGAACAGATGAAACGCGACCTCGTCCGGCGGCTGGAACGCCAGAACCTGGACTTGGAGATTTATCTCAAATCGCGCGAAATGGATGAGGACGCCTTCAAAGAAGAATTGAAACCCGTTGCCGAGCAGCGCTTGAAGCGCGGACTGTTGCTGTTCGAGCTCACCAAAGCCGAGGATATTCAGGTCGAAAGCGAGGAGCTGATCCAAGAAACCGGCAGCACGTTGAATTATTTGAGCCAGGTGCTGCCCAAAAATGAGGCGCGCCAGCTTAAGAACAGAAATGTCCAATCGAATTTAGCCAACAATGTGCTGCTAGACCTGCTCACGAATAAGACGATCGAGAGGCTGCGCAAGATTGCCAACGGACAATACGAGGCAGAAGCAGGGGAAAGTGTTCCGGAAACCCCCGAACAAGCGACCCTCGAAGCAGAACAATCTGCAGCCGAGGAACCAGTAGTAGAACAAATTCAAGAAGAAGTTGAAGAACAAGCTAATGAAGTTTCAGGAGAACAACATGCTTAACCCCCAATCCTTGATCCCGATGGTGATTGAGACCACTGCCCGCGGGGAAAGGGCTTATGATATTTATTCGTTGCTCCTCAGAAACCGGATTGTGTTTCTGGGCACCCCAATCAACGACCAGGTAGCCAATGTGATCGTGGCTCAACTGCTTTTTCTGAGCAGCGAAGATCCCGAAGCGCCAATTCAGATGTACATCAACAGCCCGGGCGGTCAGGTGTACGCCGGCATGGCGATTTACGACACCATGCAGATGATCCCCAATCCGATCCGCACGCTTGCCGTGGGCATGACCGCCTCCTTTGGGACCGTGCTGCTGACCGCCGGCAGCAAAGGCGAACGCTATGCGCTGCCGAATGCGACCATCCACATGCACCAGCCGCTGGGCGGCGCCCAAGGGCAGGCTTCGGACATCGAGATTCAGGCGCGTGAAATTTTGCGCTTGAAAGAGCACCTCAATGACATCTTAGCCTTCCACACCGGACAGACCAAAGAGGCGATCGACCGCGACACCAACCGCGATTTTTATCTAGACGCGAAGGGCGCGGTCGAATACGGGCTGGTCGATCAGGTGATGAATATCCCGGACACGAAGCTGGCGAAGGAACCCAAGCCGGCAGAAGACTGATAGCGATCGGCTTATGAATAAGGACGAGTCGTGATAGAGTCAGGCACGGCTCGTCTTTTATAAATCGGAGCATCATGAAAAAGAACAGACAAAAACCCCAGGCATTGATCCTCGATATGGATGGCGTGCTGTGGCGCGGCTCGCAGCCGCTCGGCAACTTGCCGGCGATTTTTGACACAATCCGCGCGCTGGGGCTGCGTGTGCTATTGGCGACGAACAACGCCACGCTTTCGCGGGACGATTACCTGGAAAAGCTGCGCAAACTCAGCGTAGAATTAGAACGCTGGCAAGTTGTCAACTCCGGCGACGCCACCGCGCATTTCCTGAAGCAGAAATTTCCAACCGGCGGGGCGGTTTTCATCGTCGGAGAGAACGGGCTCGCGCACACGCTGGCTGAGGCGGGGTTCTTAAAAGCTGACGCGGATGTACTTGCGGTGGTGGTGGGGATGGATCGTCAATTGAGCTACGGTCAGCTCGGCGCCGCCGCCCGCGCTATCCGCTCCGGCGCGCTGTTCGTGGGCACCAACCCCGACCGCACCTACCCCACCCCGGATGGCTTGATGCCCGGGGCTGGCGCGGTGATCGCTTTTCTGCGCGCCGCGTCCGATGTGGAGCCCATCATCATTGGCAAACCCTCGCCGGAAATGTATCGGGTCGCCCTGGAACGTTTGCAGACGACCCCCGAAACGACGCTCATCGTGGGCGACCGGCTCGACACCGACATTCTGGGCGCGCAAGCGATCGGCGCTCAGACCGCGCTGGTGCTGTCCGGGGTGTCCGACGAGCAAAGCGCCCGCAGTTGGCAGCCGCCGGTGGATTATATCGCCCGCGACTTGACCGCGCTAATCGAGGAACTCCGGGTCAAATTCGGATGAGCGGCGCACCGCGTTTTATCTTCGACCTCGACTTCGCGCAGATTGCGGAATGGGTTGCGTCCATCGGCGAACCCTCGTTTCGCGCCGCCCAAATCTGGCAGGGGCTTTATAAACATTTTTACCGCGCCCCTGAGGATTTTTCGACGCTGCCGCGCCCGCTGCGCCTCCGCCTGGCAGAAGAATTCCGCTTTTCCAGGCTCGCGCCATCCAAGACGCTCGAATCGACCGACGGGGAGACGCTCAAAACGCTGTTTGCGCTCGAGCCCCCCAACTCAATCGAGGCGGTGCTGATGCGCTACCGTGAGCGCCGCACAATCTGCATCTCCAGTCAGGCTGGCTGCGCCATGGGCTGCGTGTTCTGCGCCACCGGGCAGATGGGTTTCCGCCGCAATCTTACGAGCGGCGAGATCGTCGAGCAAGTGATCTATTACGCCCGCATGCTGGCTTCATCATCTGAAAAATTGAGCAACATCGTGATCATGGGCATGGGCGAGCCGCTTCACAATTACGAGGCGACCATGTCTGCGATCGACCGGCTCAACGACCCGCAGAGTCTAAACTTTGGGGCGCGGCGGTTCACGATCTCAACCGTGGGTTTGGTTCCCCAAATCCGCCGGTTCACGAGTGAAAAGCGGCAGGTGAACCTGGCGGTCTCGCTGCATTCCGTGGATGACGACCAACGCTCCGCGCTGCTTCCAATAAACCGCAAATATCCGCTCGAGGCGCTGCGCTCCGCCTGCGTGGACTACGTCGAGGCGACCCATCGCCGGATCACGTTCGAATGGGCGTTGATCGACGGCGTGAACGACAGTCCTTTTCACGCGAAAAAACTGGCTTGGTTCTTAGAACCTTTTCTCAAGGAACACGCCGCGCTGTGTCACGTGAATGTGATCCCCCTGAACCCCACTCAAAAATACGCTGGCAAAGCCTCTTCGAGACAAAAAGCCTATCAATTCAAAGCGGCGCTTGAAGAACAGCGAGTGCCATGTACCGTGCGCGTCCGCCGCGGGATCGACATCCAGGCTGGCTGCGGACAGCTTGCCACAGGTTGATCTCACCATCAATGCGCGGACAGCTTGCGCCCGAGCTTTTATCGAAATCGTTGCGGTTCTTCTTTCAACTGCTTTATCACCAGTTCGCGTGGGCGTATGATCTGGTCGCTTACACTGTCTCGCTAGGTCAATGGTCGGAATGGATATCGGCGGCATATAGCCGGCTCGACGTCCAGCCGGTTTTAGAGGTAGGATTTGGCACGGGGCAGCTTCAATTCGATCTGACCCAAAAAGGCTTCGCTGTCTATGGGATCGATGAAAGCCGGCAGATGGCGCGGCTCACCCGCCAGAAACTGGTCAGAGGTGGCTTAGAACCGCGCATCCTGCGCGGCGTTGCCCAAAACCTGCCGTTTCCGGCGAATTCCTTTGGCTGCGTCGTATCCACATTTCCCGCAGAATACATCTTCGATCTCGAGACGATTCGGGAAATCCAACGGGTCCTGCTCCCCGGCGGGAAGGCGGTGATCTGCCCCGTTGCGTGGATAACCGGTAAGACGATTCCGCAGCGTCTCGCGGCGGGTTTGTTTCGCGTCACGCATGAATCCCCGCCAATGCAAGAATTGCTCGCCGGTCCGTTGCAAGCGTATTCTGAACGGCTCGCTGACCTGGGTTTTAAGGTTTCGTACGAAGTTGTCGAATCAAACTCAAGTAAAATGCTGCTGATCACCGCGCAAAAAAGCGCGCCAGCTTGAATCGTCTTGGCAAACTGAAGTAAAATATGCGCATGGAAGCATCGGTTGCAGTCGCCAAAGTTGGAAAATACGCGGTATCATCGAGCGGCGACACGGTCGAGGTGATCGAACGACCGCATGGCGGGTTATCGCTGGTGATGGCGGATGGGCAAAGCTCCGGTCGCGGCGCAAAGAACGTCTCCGCGATGGTGGTGCGCAAAGTGATCTCACTCCTGGCGGAAGGCGTGCGCGACGGCGCGGCAGCCCGCGCCGCCTCCGACACCCTGTATACCGAGCGGTCGGGCAAGGTATCCTCCACTTTGAACATTGTCTCCATCGACCAGCAAACCCGCACGCTGGTGATCACCCGCAACAATCCCTGTCCGGTGCTGGTCTTTTTGGATGGAGAGATCCGCGTTTTAGACGAGCCCAGCAAACCGGTAGGTTTATACCGCGGTACCCGCCCGTTGATCACGGAAATAGAGCTTCAACCCGAGTTGATTGTCGTGGTATTTACGGACGGTCTGATTCATGCCGGCGATCGCTGCGGTCAGGCGATGGACATCCCCGCCGCGTTTCGTATGTTGGTGGAAGACGGTCAACTATCGCCGCAGCAAATTGCGGACGCGCTGCTAGCGGAGGCGCTGCGACTGGATGAACAGCGCCCCGCGGACGACATCACCATCGCGGTCGTCCGCATCTCACAGCGTTTTGGCGACCAGGCGCGCCGGATGACGGTTCATTTTCCGTTGAACATTTGGAACTGAGCAGCCAAGGTTGTAAGGCTGAAGCTATCAAGCCAAAGCTGTAAGCTAGGTTATTGATCCAACCGAGATAACCCCCGTGCCCCTCAAGATTGGCGTTGTCGGCTCTTGCGCCGCCGGCAAGACCACGCTGGCGAATGGAATGAAACGGTTTGGGTACGATGTCCGCCATATTGCCCAAGAGCATTCCTACGTGCCGGCGATGTGGCAGCGCGTCTCGAACCCCGATTGTTTGATCTACCTGCACGTTTCATATCCCAATACGCTGATCCGGCGGAAGATGAACTGGAGCGAGCAAGAGTACCAGGAACAACTTCGCCGCCTCCAGCACGCCAGGGACCACGCCGATCTGGCGATCGACACCGATCCGTTGACCCCCGAACAGGTGCTGCAAATTGCGTTAGAATTCGTTACCAACATTTCTCCCAATTCCGCGCAACAAAAATAATTGGACAATAAAGAATTTCGGGAGTATAATCCGTCTTCGGTCTGCCAGCCTGAGGCTGGTATTTGTTTGAATGGGAGGCTGCGCCTGGAATGACACAACGCAATAGCTATTTATTAATCCTGATCGCCGTAATCGTCGCTTCGGCTATTTACATTATCCTGCCAAACAGCCCGGGCATCCACGCGTTCGGGATACAAAGAGAGTTCACGACCCGCCTGGGTCTGGACCTGGTCGGCGGAGTCCAGGCTCTATTGGAGGCGGACCTGCCGCCCGAGACGATAATTGAACCGGGCGCCTTGGATGCAGCCACCAAAGTAGTTGAAAACCGGGTCAACGGTCTCGGGCTCACCGAAGCGGTGGTTCAAAAGGCGGGCGACCGGCGGATTGTGGTCGAGCTTCCGGGAGAAACCGATCCGGAAAAAGCCCTGGAAACTATTCAGCAAACTGGGTTGCTCGAACTGGTGGATTTCTCGAGCATTTCCCAGGCAGAAGCCTCGACGTTGGTCGGCTCGCGAATCACCACCGATTTCGGTCTTTCTTCAGAGCAAATTACCCAGCCGATTACCGGAACTGCCGCGATTTCACAGACGTTTCCGACCGTCATCACCGGGGCGGACTTACGATCTGTAAACGTCACGACCAATCCGACGACCGGGGAATACGAAGTTGCCTTCACACTTTCGCCAAAAGGGAAAGATGTGTTTGCCGCTTTCACCTCGAAACACGTTGGCGACATCCTGGCGATTGTGGTGGACAAAGAAGTGATCTCGATCCCTTCAATCAATTCGCCTATTCCGGATGGTCAGGGCGTCATCAATGGAAACTTCTCATACGAAGAAGCGAATAATCTGGCGGTGCAATTGCGTTATGGCTCGCTCCCCATCCCCTTGAAAGTTATCGAAGTGCGCACCATCGGTCCGACCCTGGGCATGGAATCCTTGCAGAAGAGTTTGCGCGCCGGCGCAATCGGTTTCACAATTGTGATCCTCTTCATGCTGCTTTACTACCGCCTGCCCGGGTTGATGGCAAACATTGCAATCATCATTTTCGCAATGATCACATTTGCAATTTTCCGGTTTATTCCCGTAACGCTGACGCTGCCGGGCATTGCCGGGTTCCTGTTGAGCACCGGAAGCGCCTTGGATGCAAACATCCTGATTTTCGAACGCATGAAAGAAGAGCTCCGTAACGGAAAAACCCTGCGCCAATCAGTTGAACTGGGTTGGTCGCGCGCCTGGCCCTCCATCCGCGACTCAAACATCGCCACCCTGATCACCTGCACCATCCTCTTCTGGTTTGGGAGCACCTACGGCGCCACGGTTGTGAAAGGTTTTTCGATAACGCTGTTCCTCGGTGTGATCGTCAGCCTTTTTAGCGCCATCGTCGTCACCCGGGTTTTGATGGATCTCGTGGTGGCTAATTTCAAATCTAAAGATTTCCCGAAATGGTTCGGGATCTAGAAGGGACGCCGATATGATCGACATCATCGGTAAGCGTTATTACTTTTTTGCCTTGTCGCTGCTGATCATCGTACCCGGGTTGGCATTGCTCGGATATATGATCTCGAGCGGGCGGCTTCCTGTATCGATTGATTTCACCGGAGGCAGCCTGCTTGAAATCCGTTTCACCGGCAACGAGCCCTCCGAAACCGACCTGATTTTGTTTTTCAACGGTCTGGACGTCGAAGACGTGAAAGTGCAGACCACCAGCAACGATTCCTATGTCATCCGCTCGTCAATTCTAAGCGAGGACATTCGCGGCAGCATCGTCCAAAAACTGGGAGAAGAATTCAATACCGAGGTGACGGTCCTGCGCTTTGAAAACGTCGGGCCCACGATTGGGCGCGAAGTCACCCAGCGCGCCGCCCAGGCGGTGGCGGTGGCGGCGTTCATTGTCACCGTATACATGACGTTTGCGTTCCGCGGCGTGCCCCATGCCTTGAGATTTGGGATTTGCGCCATCATTGCGATGGTTCACGACGTTGCAATTGTCTTTAGCTTGACCGCGATCGGCAGCGTGTTGTGGGGTTGGCAGATCGATGCCCTGTTCCTGACGGCAGTGCTGACCGTGATCGGGTTTTCCGTTCAAGACAAAGTGGTGGTATTCGATCGGATTCGCGAAAACACCGGCATCCTCCGGCGGCTGCCATTTGAAACCCTGGTAAATCACTCGATTGTTCAGACGTTGCAGCGATCCATCAACACCCAGTTGATGACGGTCGAGTTCATGCTCCTGGCGCTTGCCCTGTTTGGCGGCGTGACCCTGCGCGAATTTGCCACGATCCTGCTGGTCGGGCTGCTCAGTGGTACGTATTCTTCCATCTTCATCGCCGCGCCGATCCTGGTCGTTTGGGAAGGGCGCGAATGGCGGAACTGGTTCAAGCCGCGCCAAAGCTCTGCCAGCGCATAATCTCGTCGATTTAACGTAACATCGGGAGCTGTCTGGACGAACGCCCAAACCAGGCAGCTCTCTTTTTTATCTGAGAAAGAATGGGCGGATGTAAATCAGCAAAAACGCGCTGATCGTCAGAAAAGGTCCGTAAGGGATAGCGAGATCCGGATGATATTTCTTCTGGATAACGTTGATAATGACCACCGCCAGGCTGACCACCCCGGCGACCAAGATTGCCAGCAGCAAGCCCAGCGTGATGCCGGGCCAGCCTAGCAGCAAGCCAATCACGCCGCTCAAAATCACATCTCCAAATCCGATCGCCTCTTCTTCAGTCGTCTCTTCGTCTCGGCTGCGCCTGGACAACCATATAAAGAGAATCCCCAAATAATAAAAAAGCAGCATCGCTCCAAAACCGATTGCTCCGCCTGCCAGGGTCGGGACGACGCCGTGGAGCTGAATTCCCAGGATGAGCGCGATCACGCCCCCCGCCAGGCTGACCATGTGTAGGATCAAGCGATGCTCGATATCGATTACGGTTACCAGGACCAGGTAGCCTAACAACATCAGGGCGCCAAACCACCCAAACCCCCGCGGGGTGAACTCCACCAATAAGCTGGCGCCAATGCCCATCCCGAGTTCAACCATCCAGGTGCGCTTACCCCGGACGGACCCGCAAGTCTCGCATTTGCGGGGCAAAATGAAGTAATTGACCAGGGCAAACGGGGTCTGGCAGCCCGCGCATTGGGGTCTGCCCAGGCGGCGGCGAACCGGCAGCTCATCGGCGAGGTAGTTTATTAAGACGCCAAACAGCCATCCAATGACGAAGCCGATGATTAGCTTACCGACAAGATCGAGTGGGATCATACCTTTGCTCAGTGATGGGGTGATGTGTGAACTGAAATCCTTGCCATTCGGTTAATTTACGGTATTATAGCAACGAACTGGACGCTTCACCACCGAAATCTAAATTATCCAGGAGATGCCTAGTATATGGAAAAGTTTATCATCAGGGGATGCAAACCTCTCTCCGGCGAGGTCACGCCATCGGGCAATAAGAACGCGACTCTGCCATTGCTGGCTGCCACGTTGCTGACCGACGAACCGGTCACCCTCCATAATGTGCCGACCATTCGCGATGTTTCCGACATGATGGATTTGCTCGCCAATCTGGGGGTGAAAATCGAGCCGCTGAGGTCGAATTCCTGGCGTTTCCACGCCGCAGATGTTCATTCGGCAAACCTCGACCCGGAGAAATGCCGGCGCATCCGCGCCTCGATTTTGCTCGCCGGTCCAATGATCGCCCGCACCGGGATGCTTAAAATTCCACCGCCGGGCGGCGACGTGATCGGGCGGCGACGCTTGGACACCCATATCCTGGCGCTGAAAACCCTCGGAGCGCAAATCGAATACGACCGCGCCGAACAGGTTTTTGAATTCAGCGCGCCCAGCCTTTCCGGGAGGGACATTCTGCTCGACGAAGCCAGCGTAACCGCCACCGAGAACGCAATCATGGCGGCGGTGATGGCAAAAGGGACCACCGTATTGCGAAACGCCGCATCTGAACCGCATGTGCAGGAGTTGTGTCACTTCCTCAACAAGCTGGGCGCTAAGATTGCGAATATTGGCTCGAACACGCTGCTTATCGAAGGCGTCGCTAAGCTGCACGGAGGCGAGCACGAAATCGGTCCGGATTATCTCGAGGTCGTCAGCTTCATCGGCGCGGCCGCCGTGACCCACGGCAGCATCCACATTCGCAAAGCCGGCGTGGAATACCTGGATATGATCCGCATGGTTTTCGCGCGGCTGGGGGTCCGTTGGGAAGTCGAGCAGGACGACATCTTCATCCCCGGCGACCAGGAATTGGAGATCGAGCCAGACCTGGGCAATGCAATCCCTGAAATCAAGGTGATGACCTGGCCCGCCTTCCCCACCGATTTGATGAGCATTGCGATCGTGGTCGCCACGCAATCCAAAGGCAGCATCCTGTTTCACGACTGGATGTACCCCAGCCGCATGTTCTTCATCGACAAGTTGGTCGGCATGGGCGCGCACATCGTGCTGTGCGATCCGCATCGCTGCATTGTCCAGGGTCCCACGACGTTGTTTGGCGAACAGATGGAGAGCCCGGATATCCGCGCGGGCATGGCGCTATTACTGGCTGCCCTGGCGGCTAAAGGTAAATCGACCATCCGCAACATCGGTCAGATCGACCGGGGATACGAGCAGGTCGATCTGAAATTGCGCAATCTGGGGGCTGAAATCGAACGCCTCAAAGAATAGTCGGTTTAGATGGTTCGATTAACGCAAAAAAGGGCAGCACGGGCTGCCCTTTTTTAACGGGTTTTCACGATCGATCAGGCGGCGTCTGCGGTTTGATTCTGCGCAGCCACTTCCAGAAATTGGACGACCACGTCGCGCAGCATAGGCTCGGGCAGCGCCCCGACCGTTTGATGCACTATCTTACCGTTGGCGACAAACAGCATCGTCGGGATGCCTTGCACGCCATATTTCATTGCCCATTCGGGGTTTTCATCGGTATTTACTTTGGTGACCAATAATTTTCCAGCGTACTCGCTTGCCAGTTTATCCAAAACCGGCGCAACCATACGGCAAGGACCGCACCAGGGCGCCCAGAAGTCAACAATGGCTGGGATTTTCGACTGAAGCACCGTCTTCTCAAACGCCGCGTCGGTCACGTGGATGGGTTCCGAAATCATGCACTACCTCCTGAATAATCTCAACTAAGAGTTAGATGCGTTAAGTCCTCGATTTGTTACATTGGGCTGAATATTGGATTCAACAGATCTATAATAGCATAAAGGTGACTGTTCCAGATTTGGTAA
>MWTA01000104.1 GCA_002050125.1 Anaerolineae bacterium UTCFX2
TGAGAGGCGACGACGGGATTTGAACCCGTGATCAGGGTTTTGCAGACCCTTGCCTTACCACTTGGCCACGTCGCCAAAAATGAAAAGAGCGGGCAACGGGACTCGAACCCGTGACCTTCTCCTTGGCAAGGAGGTGTTCTACCAACTGAACTATGCCCGCAGGAACGGCCTTCTCCAGGATCGGCCTTTTCGTGTTTTTGGCCGAGAATGCCGAGAGCCAGAATCGAACTGGCGACACCATGATTTTCAGTCATGTGCTCTACCAACTGAGCTATCTCGGCCCTAAGATATTCATCCCTTGTAAAGAGCCCCAATATTTTACACACATGTCAGATGGTTGTCAAGCGCCGCGCGACGCGGGCTCGCAGGGGCGAAGATTGCGCACTTCGATCCAGCCGGGCTGGCGGTTTTCGAGCATCCCATACGCTAAACTGCCGTCGGGGCGGAAGGCTGCATACTGGTTATCGATCCAGATCACCAGACCCAGCGGACCCGCCGGCGCGATCTTCGTCTGGAGCAGCGTTCTCCCATCTACTGTGAAGCGGACCTGATCCGTCTGCCATGCGAGTGTAAAAGCGTGCCAGTCCGCCGGGTCGATATCCAGCGAGACGGCGTCCTGCTGCACAATCGCGGCGGCGAACCGGCGCAGCAATCTGCGCCCCGCGGAAAGCGCCATCAGCGGCAGCGCGATTGCGCCAAGCGCCAACCGCGCGCCGGGCTTACGCCGCGCCTGGAACGTCGCGGCAAGCGGTCCGTTAGCGGGCAGGTCGTCGCGCAGGGAGAGGCAGTTTTCGACTGAGGCGAAGAAGTACCAGGCGGTGTTGGGCAGCGCCGGGAAGCGCAGCGCCTTGCCGGTCAGCGCCCCCATGCTGAAGGGATCGTTCCACAAGCCGAATCCCCAGGTGCCAGGCAGGGAGGAGGCTGAAGCGCGGGCTTCCAACTCCAGGCAAAACGGCGCCCGATGGGGAAACGCTGACCGCCGGCGGGGGCTATAGTTATCCAGTTGAGCCAGCCGGTAGCGTCCACCCAGCCCAGCCGGGATCGAGAGCCGCCAGGCGCGGGGATCGAGGGCTTCGACCTGCGCCCCGGGAGTAAGTTCGGCTTTCAATCCAAAAGGCAGCGCCTGCAATGGCATCATCTGATCTCGGGTTCGGCGGGTTGATCTGAACACATCAATCTTACCACCGCGAAGGATGACAAAGGATGAAGTATAATTTATCCAGTCAGGCATCGATAATCAAAGCCTGGCGGGGCGGAATATCTCACCGTTTTCGGTTGACCTGATTCGAAGATGGTGTGACTGTCTCGAATTTACCTTTGCCTGACGGTTCACAGGTTTGCCGCCCGGCATTCAGCAAGGAGAATGGATGGAAATTACCTGGTATGGGCTTTCATGCTTCCGGTTAAGCGAGCGCAGTTTGGCGAGCATCGTAACCGACCCCTACGATTACAAGGTCACCGGCTATGATCCGCTTCGCTTGAAAGCAGATATCGTTACCATCAGCCACGACGCGCCGGGTCACAACAACGTTGAGGCGGTCAAGGGCAGGAAGCACGTGCTCAGCGGACCGGGCGAATATGAGATCGGCGGGGTTTTTATCACCGCAGTTCAAACGAATGGCGCAAAGCGCGCCGCAGATGAACCGCGCAACACCCTCTATGTTTTTGATTATGAAGGACTGACGGTGGCGCACCTGGGCGATTTGAGGCGCGTCCCCAGTCAGGCTGAAGTGGAGGCGCTCGGCGATGTGCACGTCGCGCTGGTTCCAGTGGGCGGCGGGGGCGGCTTGTCGGCGACCAAAGCCGTCGAAGTGGTCAGCTTGATCGAGCCGGGGATCGTTATCCCCATGCATTACAGCCTCCCGGGAAGCAATCTAAAACTGGGTCCGGTCAGTAAGTTTTTGAAGGAAATGGGGGTAGCGCATGTCGATTCCCAACCATCGCTGAAGATCACCCCGGGCGGGATCCCGGATGAAACACGCGTTGTGCTGTTGAGCCACACCAAGTCATGATCGATCTCGGTCAGGAGCAATCATCGTGGGCATAAAAATCTTAATGACGTGGGATATTTTGCCGGGCCGCGAACAGGATTATTTTGAGTTTGTCGTGCGCGATTTTATACCCGCCATGCAGCGCATGGGGATGGAAGTCAGCGATGCCTGGTTTACGATGTACGGCGACCAGCCTCAGATTCTGGCGGCGGCTCAAATGCCAACCATCAATGCGCTCAACCAGGTTCTGGAATCAGCGGACTGGAAGGATTTAACCAGCCGCCTGCTCGATTACGTCGAAAACTTCGACTACAAGATCGTGCAGTCCCGCAGCGGGTTCCAGATGTGACTGGAAAAGAATTCCCTGTTCTTCTTCTAGATTGGTATTCCAAGCACGCCCGCCCGCTGCCCTGGAGGCGCAACCCCGAACCTTATGCGGTGTGGGTTTCTGAAATTATGCTCCAACAGACGCGCGTCGAAACTGTGCTGCCTTATTTCGAACGGTGGATGGAGAGGTTCCCCAACCTGCCGGCTCTGGCGGAGGCGCCTCTGCAAGCCGTCCTGACGGCGTGGGAAGGGCTGGGGTACTATAGCCGGGCGCGCAACCTGCACGCGGCGGCAAAGATCGTAATGACGAAATATGTGGGTCAAATACCGGAGCAGCCGGCGGAGCTTGCCCAACTTCCCGGCATAGGCTGCTCCACAGCCGGGGCAATTGCCTCGATTGCGTTTGGCGTCGATGCGCCTGTGCTGGATGGGAATATCCGCCGGGTGCTTGCGCGCGTCTTCGACGTGTCCGAACCAGCCCGATCGCCCGCCGGGGAGGCGCGCCTGTGGGACTTGGCCCGCGATCATCTGCCAGCCGGAAAAGCGGGGGATTATAACCAGGCTTCGATGGATCTGGGCGCGCGGGTCTGCACCCCGCGCCGTCCGGATTGTCCCAACTGCCCGTTGAGGGAAGTATGCCTGGCAAACCTCAGAGGCGTGCAGTCGCAGCGCCCGGCACAACTGAAGCGAGCGCGCCCGCCGCACTACACCGTTGCTGCGGCGGTAATCTGTCACGCCGGGCAAATGCTGATCGCGCAGCGCCCAACCGATAAGCTCTTGGGCGGGCTGTGGGAGTTTCCGGGGGGCAAACTTCTGCCCGGCGAAAGTCTGATCGACGGTCTGAAACGCGAGATTTGCGAGGAGCTGGGCAGCGAAATCGAGGTGGGTGACTTGCTCGGGGTGTACCGCCACGCGTATACCCATTTTAAGGTAACGTTACACGCCTTTCATTGCCGCCTGGGCGAGGGAGACCACCCGCACCCATTCGAAGCCCAGGCTTTGCGCTGGGTTGGTTTAGACCGGTTGGACGATTTTCCCATGGGAAAGATCGACCGTCAGATCGCCCGAGATTTACAGTCACTGGAGACACGATGCTGATTGTTGATGCTCACGAAGACCTGGCTTGGAACACGCTCACCTTTGGGCGGGATTATCTGCGCCCCGTGGCTGAAACCCGCCGGCGCGAGGCTGGAACTCAAATTCCGGCGCTGAATGACGATACCATGATCGGCTGGCTCGAGTATCAGGTTGGAGATGTGGCGTTGGTTTTTGCCACTTTGTTCGCCTCCCCGCTGCGGCACTGCGCCGGCGCCTGGGACAAACTGTGTTACGCAGATGCCCAGCAGGCGAAGCGCATGTGCCGCGAACAACTCGAGTTCTACATGCGGCTGACGGATGATCATTCGGATCAATTTCGCTTGATCCAAAGCGCAAAAGAACTGGAAGCGCTGCTGAGTGTTTGGAAGACCCGCCCGGTGATTGCTGAGAGTGGGGAGGTCCAAAAAGGGAACCCGGTCGGATTGGTGTTGTTGATGGAAGGGGCGGATGCGGTGGTGGATCCGGGCGAGTTGGACGAATGGTGGGAGGGCGGCTTGCGCTTGATCGGTCCTGCCTGGAGCGGCACGCGCTATTGCGGGGGATGGCTGGAACCCGGTCCGCTGACCGGCGCGGGGCGCGCGCTGCTCGAGCGCATGGGCGAACTGGGATTTGGCTTGGATTTGAGCCATATGGACGAGCAAGCGGCTTATGAAGCGCTCGATCTTTATAACGGCGCGCTGATCGCGTCTCATAGCAACGCCCAGGCTTTGCTAAAAGGACATGAGAGCAACCGCCATTTGCCCGATCCTCTGATCCGGGGCATCCTCGAACGGGACGGCGTAATTGGCGTGCATTTTTACAACGCCTTCTTGAAACCCGGCTGGCGCCGCGGCGACGGGCGCGAAGAAGTTACCCTGGCTCATCTGGTCGCCCAGATCGATTATATTTGCCAGATGGCTGGCGATGCGCACCATGTGGGCTTGGGCAGCGATTTCGATGGCGGGCTGGGTTTGCAGTCCGTGCCGGCTGGGATCGATTCGGTAGCCGACATAAAAAAACTGGCGCCTTTCCTGGCTGAAAGAGGTTATTCGGACGATGATTGCGCAGCCATTCTAAGCGGCAACTGGATTACGTTTCTGCGTAGAATATTGCATTGAGTAGAATGTTGTATCGAGTTGAAATGAGAACGTCCAAATTGATTTCGTTGGGTAGATCTAAAGACCGCCATGAATGACCTCACGACCAAGCGCTCCAACTTGAGCGTGCGGATCCAGATTGGTTTGGCGGTGGTTGTCTTTGGCTTTTTAGTTTTCACCCTGGGAGTCGACCCCGGTTTGTTTCACCTGGATCGCAGCCCGGTGGTTGGGTTTGTGCAGATTGCCGTGTTCCTGGTGGGTTTGGCGCTGATCTGTTTTGGGGGGTATCTGGCGCTGAATACCTTCTGGAACGGGAGAGAAAAGAGCATCCCGGCTGATATTGGATATCGTTTGGTAGCGACAGGCTACGTGATCGCGGCTGCCTCGGGCATGGCGGATGTGTTCGGCTTTGGCAGCCAACCCTTTCCGGCGGTGCCCTACTTCGGTCCCTGGCAGGCAGCCGGCGTGATGTTTGGGCAGGTGATGATCGCGGCGGGGTTTCTGTTACTTGTGCCGAAGCGCAGCAAACCCGAAGGCGGCGAGACCCAGGAAAACTAAGCCGGGTTGGAGCCCCGGCTTATTCTGATAGATTATTTTCAGGATCCCAGTCAGCTCTCCTCGATAACTTTAAGCATTTCCTCATTCGCCGCCAGCTTGAATTCTTCCAACCCCAGGCGCTTGGCTTCCGCGGCTTCGAACGCTTCCAATTTCTGCACGTCGACTTTCGAAATTATGCGCTTGTCGCAGTTTTTCAGGGCGAGGTTCAAACGAGCGTGCACCTGTTCGGGTGTGTATTGCGGCTCGACCGTCTGTAGGTATTCGAGCATAGCCTGTGCGCCCTGCTCGCCATCTTTGCGCGCCACGCCAACCAGTCCGCTGCTGGCTTCGCGCGACCAGCCAGCAACGAACACGCCTTCGATGGGCTGGTCAGTTTCGGGATCGTATGCTTCGTAGGAAATTCCATTAATCGGAAAGCGCGGATTTGGATTCTTGACAAATTCGTTCCACGCCACCGGCAGCCCAAAGTTTTCATCCACTCGATCGCCGATGCAAAAAATTACGCTGTCCACATCCAGCACGCGCGTTGTCCCCAGGGAGCGCGCTTTGGTGTCGCCGTCTTTGAGCACCAGACAGGTGTCCTCGATTTCCAAGCCGGTGACGTTGCCGGCTTCATCGCCCAGGATGCGCGTGGGAGAAGCCAGGAAGTCGAAGCGGAAACGTGTATCTGAGACCGGGGCATCGGCTTTGGGCAGCGCAGCCAGGATGTGTGCTTTGGCAGCGTCCACGTCCTGATCGACCTGCTGCATCCAATGAGCAACGCGCTCCATTTCCTGATCGAGCGCCTTTAGATCCAGGTTGGCGATGATGTATTCCATCTCCTGGCGGGTGAATTTCACTTCAGCCGGACCGCGTCGGGCAACGGCAACAGCTTCTTCCAGCTTAAGCGTGCGAGTGACCCAATGGGCAATGTCCAGCATCACATTGCCAACCCCAATCAGCGCAACTTTACCTTTAACGGCAAACTCGTGGGTGCTGAAAGGAGGCAGCTTGTTGTAATGAAATACAATGTCTTTGGCGTGGTAGACGCCTTTCAGGTCTTCGCCGGGGAGGCCCAACCATTTCGTCCCCTGCGCGCCGACGGCGACCATGACCGCCTGGAATCCGAGCTGAAACAGTTCATCCAGGTTGAGTTTGCATGAACGACCGACGGTGACGTTGCCGTAGTATTCAACTTCTGGCAGCGCAAGAATATGGCGGAACTGCTTGCGCAGCCCTTCTTTCATCTTGTGTTTGGTGTAATAAATGCCGTATTCCGCCAATCCACCCGGCTTGATATCTCGGTTGAACAGCGCGACCTTGACGCCAGCTTGCGCTAGCTGCCTGGCAGCAAAAATTCCTGCTGGACCGGCGCCAACCACGGCGACAATAGAATTGGAAAGATTTTTTTCTGCCATTTTTTCTCCAGGTTTTTTATCGACAGGTGAATAACGGTGCGGCTCTCCCCACTACCCTGGTACGAGCGGAGTTTTGATCGATCGATAAGATAAGATGTAACAGGCTAATTGTCTGGACAATGTCCGATACTCTTTTGTCACATTATAGCTTTTTGGGGGGGATTCTTCAAGTGAAAGACGAATGGCTGGAAAGGACGACAAATCCAAGTCGAAATCTATGAGGCGCATAATTGTTGGCGAAAATGGATAATATGTGCTATATTCAATCCGTCGGTCACCAATTGGGTCTCAAAATGGAGTGTTTGCCGATGGATCAGGAAACCTATCCCCCAAAGTTGCCGGAGATGTCATCGCTTATGCCCCAGGGATCTCAAGCACAGCCACCGCATAGCCCGGCAGCGCCCAAAGACAGCCGCTTGATGCCAGCTTTTTGGACGATCGCTTCGATCATATCGATCACGGTCAATATCATCCTGATCGTGTTTCTCTTGATGTTGGCAACCCAACTGTTTCAGATCAAAGAGCTGGTACAGGTGCAGGTGATCGATGGGCTTTACCAAAACTTCGTAAAAATGGATGAAGCCAGCATCGTCACGACTATTCAAGTCAGCGATACCATCACGGTGAAAGATACCATTCCGGTGGTGTTTGATCTGCCGCTTAAGCAAGGCACCGAGATCATCCTGACAAAAGACACGCCGATTCGCAAAGCCACCGTCTATCTCAACGGTCAGCCGGTGCCAACCGATATCATCTTGCGCCAGGGAACGCACATGAGCATCGCCCTGGATATGATCGTACCGGTCAACCAGACGATCCCGGTGGTGCTGCAGGTGCCGGTCAATCTACAAGTGCCTGTGCATATCCCTCTCTCAGAAACCGAACTGCACGAGCCTTTTTCGGGGCTGAGAGGCGTGGTGGCTCCATACAAGCAAATACTTGACGATTTGCCGGACTCATGGGGGGGTCTGTTCTGCAAGACCTTTGGAGGCTCCGACTGTAAGCCGTAGTCGCCGCGAAAAATATGCAAGCTGTTGTGCGCCACACTCTACCAAACGGGTTGCTGGTTCTTTTGAAGGAGGATCACAGCGCCCCGATTATCAGCCATTGGGTCTGGTACCGGGTTGGTTCGCGCGACGAGGTTCCCGGTAAGACTGGCATCTCGCATTGGGTCGAACACATGCAGTTCAAAGGCACGCGGAAATACCCTGCCGGCGTGCTGGATAAGGCGGTCTCGCGCGAAGGGGGGTTTTGGAATGCGTTCACTTATCTGGATTGGACCACCTATTTCGAGACCATGCCGGCGCATAAGATCGAACTGGCGCTTCAACTTGAAGCGGACCGGATGGAAAACAGCCTGTTTGATCAAAACGAGGTTGAATCCGAGCGCACGGTGATCATCTCAGAACGCCAGGGCAACGAAAACGAGCCGATGTTCAGGCTTTCGGAGGAGGTTCAAGCAGCCGCGTTTCGGGTGCACAACTATCATCACGAAGTGATCGGCGACATGGCGGATCTGCTCACGATCCAGCGTGAGGAGTTATACGAACACTATCGAAGCTATTATCGTCCAAACAACGCGGTGATCGCCGTTGCGGGCGATTTCAAGCTCGAATGGATGCTGGATCAGATTGCGTCGCTATACGCGGCCGTATCACCCGGCAAAACGCCCGCGCGTTTCGTCCGCCTAGAGCCAGCCCAACAAGGAGAGCGCCGGGTGGTTGTGGAAGGTCCCGGTGAAACTACCTTTATTCGAATTGTGTATAAAGCCCCTGCGGCTTCCGATCCGGAGTTCTTCCCGCTGATGGTTCTGGACTCGTTGTTGAGCGGGGCTACCAACCTGGATTTCTTTGGTCAGGGAATCTCAAATAAGACTTCGCGATTGTACCGCGCCCTGGTGGAAGGCGAACTGGCGGTCAGCATCCACGGCGGGCTTCAAGCCACGATTGACCCATTTCTGCATACGTTCACCGCGGTTGTCCATCCGCAGAGCAGCGCCGATGAAGTGGTTCGCACCCTGGATGAGGTGATCGCCAGAACCCAGGACGAACCCCCTGAACCGGAAGAGCTCAAACGGGCGGTCAAACAGGCGCACGCTTTGTTCGCCTATGGAAACGAGCGCATAACCAACCAGGCTTTCTGGCTGGGTTTTTCTGAGATGTTCAGCGATTACTCTTGGCACGAGCAGTATCTCGCGCGCCTGGAGGCAGTCACCCCGGCGGATGTTCAGCGCGCGGCTCAGGTTTACCTGCGACCCCAAAACCGCGTGCTGGGGCTGTATTTGCCAAAGGGCGCCGGCGCCAGGGCAGAGGCTTGAAGTCATATGTCCCAGCGATCGCACAAACAGCTTCCACTGCACTCCTTGCCCAGCCAGGAGAATATCCTGCGCCAGGAGTTTTCGAACGGCATGGTTGTGCTGGCGCGTTCGAACCCCAACAGCGGTTCATTGATTGTCAGCGGAAACCTGCTGGCGGGGGGGTTGTTGGATCCGGAAGACAAGCTGGGGTTGGCTGATTTTACTGCGGCTGGATTGATGCGCGGCACTCAGCGCCGCAGCTTCCAGGAGATTTATGATACGCTCGAGTCGCTGGGGGCAAGTCTGGGCTTTTCGGCTGGCACGCATCTGCTCAGTTTTAGCGGCAAAGCGCTGGTGGAAGACCTGGATACACTGCTCACATTGCTGGCAGAGGCGCTGCGTTACCCTGCCTTCCCGGGTGAGCAAATCGAGCGGCTGCGCGCCCAGCTTTTGACTTCGCTCTCGATCCGCGCCCAAAGCACGGGTGAAATGGCTTCCCTGGCTTTTGACCAGCTTGTGTACCGGAACCACCCTTATCGCCGACCGGAAGAGGGGTATCCAGAAACAGTCCAGGAGATCCGGCAGGAAGATCTGGCTGAATTTCACGCGCGCCATTATGGACCGGGAAGGATGCTGATTGCAATTGTCGGCGGTCTTGATCCGCAGCTCGCCGTGGAAAAGATCGGCGCAGCCTTTGGGGACTGGACGAACCCGCTTCAGTCCGCGCCCCCGGAACTGCCTCCGCTGACCCCGCTGACCGAGATCAGTACGCGGCATGTGGATGTCCCCGGAAAGTCGCAGGCTGACCTGATCATCGGTACTGCCGGTCCGCCGCGTTTATCGCCGGATTATATGGCTGCCTCGCTTGGAAATCACGTTCTGGGGCGTTTTGGGATGATGGGACGCCTGGGCGAAGCATTGCGCGAGAAAGCCGGGCTGGCTTATTACGCGGGCAGCAGCCTGAACAGCGGTCTGGGTCCGGGACCGTGGGAGGCTTCCGCCGGGGTGGACCCGGAAAACATCGACCGGGCGGTGGAGCTTATCCTTGCTGAAATCCGCAGGTTTGTGAACGAACCGGTTTCCCGGGATGAACTGGCGGACAGCCAGGCGAACTATATTGGTCGGCTGCCAATATCGCTGGAATCGAACGGCGGCATTGCGTCGGCGATCCTCTCGCTCGAGCGCCATCAACTCGGATTGGATTACTATCTGAGGTTTCCCGACCTTGTCAATGCCGTGACCCCGCAGCAGGTTCAGGAAGTGGCGGGGCGTTACTTGAACCCGGACCGCCTTGCCATCGCCAGCGCGGGTTCCGGCGAGCGGGGTTGAATTGTCTGACAGGCTGAGCAGCGGCGTAGATCTGGTGGATATCGCGCGGTTACAGGAGACGCTCGACCGCTACGGAGAGCGATTCCTGACCCGCGTTTTTACCCCGCTTGAACTGGCTGAGGCTGGAAAAAACCCGGCTTCGCTGGCGGCTCGCTTTGCCGCTAAAGAGGCAGCCGCTAAAGCGCTGGGATGCGGCATCGGCGCAGTCACCTGGCGCGAGATCGAAGTCCGGCGCAACCCGGCGCGCCGCCCCGAGCTTGTTTTGCACGGAGCAGCCGCCCAACTGGCGCAGGAACTCGGATTGACTCACTGGTCGATCAGCCTGAGCCATACGCATACCACGGCGATCGCGTTGGTGGTCGCCAGCGGCGAATGTCATTGAGCGTAAATTTAATTAAGCGTGGGAGCGCTATGCCTCCGCCTTACGGGTCGCGCGCGTTTTCTCTTTGACTACCTCGACGACTGCTGGCAAAACTGAAATCAAGATGATAGCCAGGACGACAAAGCTGAAGTTTTTCTGCACGAAGGGCAGGGTCCCGAAGAAATAACCGCCCCAGGTGAACAGGGTGACCCACAAAATCCCGCCAAAGACGTTGTAAATCAGAAAACTGCCATAACTCATCGCGCCCACGCCAGCGACGAAAGGGGCAAAGGTGCGGACGATGGGAACGAAGCGCGCCAGGACGATGGTCTTGCCGCCGTGCCGCTCATAGAATTCGTGCGTGCGATCCAGATATTTCTTTTTCAGAAAGCGCACTTCACCGCTAAAAGCACGCGGCCCGATGTAGTGACCGATCCAGTAATTCACCGTATCGCCCAGAATGGCTGCCAGGCACAATAAAAACCACAACACCCAGATATTCAACGGCGAGCCCAGGGCAGGGGAGGCAAACGTTCCGGCGGCGAACAAGAGCGAGTCGCCGGGCAAGAAAGGGGTGATCACCAGACCTGTCTCTATAAAGATAACGGTGAATAACAATAAATACGTCCAGGTTCCATATTGTTGGATAATCACACTCAGGTGTTTGTCCAGATGTAGGAACAGGTCGATAAGGTAGCGGATAACCTCCATGTATATATTCACTCCATTTCAATCGTTGCATGCCGGTTGGCTGCGTTTCTGAGAGTCTACGGTAAGCTCTCCCCGGTTTGTTCTGACCACGGTTGTGGTTGAGCGTGTTTGCCTCGAAGATATCGGTTGGCAATGATCAGCCCCAGAAAGCACGCCAACGCCAGCATCGCGATGCCGATAGGGGCGATAATGCCCAGCGGACTGAGAGAAGATAGACGCAGTGAAAAATCCTCAGCCTGCGCCAGCGCATACAGAGAGATGGCAAGGGTCAGACCATTCCAAAGCCCATGGATCAGAACCGCGCCCAGATAAGCGAGCGCAAGCCGGAAGAAGCGCCTGCGCTGCCAGGTCTGAACGAGCGCCCAGCCCACCAGACTGGCAGTGAAGATATGCACTGCAGTTGTCCCGATGCGGGCAGTTACAAGCGCCGCCCAGGACGCCGATCTTCCACTTAAGAGTAGACTTTCAATGAAGCCATACCCCGCTCCGCTCAACGCGCCCGCGGCAAAACCCGCGGCAGGGGTGACCTTCCGCCCGATCAGGAGCCAGGCGCCGATCGGCTTGATGCTCTCTTCGATCAGGGGCACGATCAGCGCGCCAAATACGATCACCGCAGCGATCACGAGCGGGTTTGAATAAACAGGCTTAAGGATGTGCAGCATGGTTTCCTGAGTATTAGCCTCCTGCAATTGGGCTGCCAGTTGCATGACCTTTTCGGCAAGTTCTGGTCGAGTAATCAGATAGACTATAAAAAGGATGATGATCCCCATCCCCGCAAGGACCTCAAACAGCATGATCAGGAACGGCGCCAGAGATATCCCGCTGCCGAACGCACCCCAAAACCGTTGGGTTGAGCCAATTGGCAAGCGGCGCAGCGCCAGATAGAGCATCCAGGCGGTTGGGATGCCGTTTGCCAGGATGTGTAGAGGCGGCAGCAAGAGCCAGGGCAACAGATTATATGTGACCACCAGATGCCCCAGCCCGATCACAAACGGAAGCGCCAGGATCCACCAGCCGGGTTTCAACTTGCTCAGCAGGGCAACCGAGTCGAAACCTGGCTTGCCCAGGACGCGCATCAGGGGGTAATAGATCGATGGCAGCATCAAGAAACCGCAGGCTGCCAGCGGAATCCCAAGCAAAAAAGCAGAAGTTAAATCGCCAAATCCGGCGTTGCTGGAAATCAAATCAAACCCGCCGGCTGCTAGAGCGCCAAACGCCGCGACCCCCAAAAAAGCAGTCGCCATTAGTCCCAGGGCAAGCTGTCCAATAGAAGACCAGTGAGGGCTTTTAGAGCGATCCAATCCTATTTCTCGATAACTTCTACGTCGATAATCCGGTCTCCGGGCGGCAGCTCCATGCTCTGCGCCGGGTCGCGCAGGGTCAGTTTTTGCAGCACATCCATTCCATCGATGAGCCGTCCGAAGATGGTATAGCCGCCATTCAGATGCGGGACGGCTGAGTAGGTGATGAAGAACTGGCTGCCGTTCGATCCGGGTCCGGCGTTTGCCATCGCCAGCACCCCCGGTCTGTCGAAGGTCAAGCTAGGATCGATCTCGTTGTCAAAAGCATAGCCTGGTCCTCCGTAGCCTGTCCCGCTTGGATCGCCAGCCTGCGCCATAAAATTGGCTAATACGCGGTGAAAAGTGACGCCGTCGAACCAATCGTGGTTCGCCAGAAAAACAAAGCTGTTGACCGCCAGCGGCGCCTTGTCGGCGAAAAGCTCGAGGGTGATGTCGCCTTTTTCGGTCTTCAGCACCGCAAAGTATTGTTTGGCAGGGTCGAGCGTCATCGGAGGACAATCGCTGAACTGCCGGTCCTTGAGGCTGATCAACGCGATCAGCGCGTCCAGGTTGCCATAATCCAGCGGACCGTCATAGGGCAAACCATTGACGACCAGGAAGGGAGCGCCTGGCATGCCCAGAGCCGCGTTTTGCTCGTAAGCATCGCGGGCGAGCCGGGCAAGCTCGGGGCTGTCCAGATCCTGTTTGAACTGATCGACATCCAGGTTTAGCTGCCCCGCCTGATCCACAACCCATTTGTTGAATTGATCCGGGCTGAGGTTGATCCAGGATTCCTGCTTGGAAAAGAGCACATCGTGCATGTCCCAGAAACGACCCTGTTTACCCGCGGCTTCGGCAGCCTGAACCGCCAGCGCAGCTTTGTCATGAATTGTCAGCGGGTAATGGCGGAAAGCCAGCCGCAAATCCTCAGGGTGTTTTGCCAGCAACCGGTCGAGCAGCGCGGCTAAGTCAGCGCAGCCGGAGCATTGAAAATCGGTGTATTCCAGAATCGTCGCTGCAGCCGTGTCCGGTCCTCTTGTCCAATCCTGATCCGTGAGGCGCGGCAGGAGCGACTCGGCGGTCGGGTCCGCGGCGGGCAGATTGGCTTTAACCGTGCAGCCTGGTGAATGGGTGGGGGTCGCCTGGGAGGCGCTTTTCACCGTCGGGGGGGCGGTTGCCTCGCCCTGGGCAATTTGAGTCGACGGCGGCGCCGCGCAGCCTGCCAACAGGAGCGCGCTCAACCCGAGCAGGCTGATCCAGCGCACAAAGCTGATTGGGTGATTCTTTGAATTCATCTAAATTGACCCATCCCGTCTCGGTGCAATATTGTACCAGTGAAGCTTGCCGCCTGCCTTACAAGTGAGTCAGGCACCGCTTATGAACCGTTCTCGACCATTTTCTGTAACTGTTCGAAGGAGGTGACCCAAGACACGCGGTTGACGAACTGCGCCAGGGAGCCGCTCTGAGTGCGCAGTTGGCGCACGGCTGTGCCAACCGGGTCTTCAATGACGCCGGCTGGACCGCCTGGCTCGTCGGCGTAGGCGCCGTGGAACGCAAAGTAAGCCTGGTTCAATTTGCGCAGCCAGCGGTAGCCGTTTTCCCAAAAAACCTGGCGGCGCGCTTCCATGTAGCTTTCAGCTTCCTCGATCTTACCCTGCGCCAATAGCTCATCCGCTCTTTGACGGGTGATTTGCATCTCTCGGCGAAACTCGAATTTAGGAGGCTCGGATGGCTTGGCGGGCGTCTCGGGCGGCGATACCGGCAGAGGCGGCGGTGGGACCAGCTCCGGATAATAGCGCTCCAGCACCGCCCGACCGATTTCCTTGCCGGCTATGGATGCCACCGTCTCGTTGATCACCCGCATCGCCGGGCTGGTCTCATAGTTGACACCCAAGGGGCGCAGCGTCAGGTAGTTGTGCACCCACTCGTGCGACACCACCTCGCTGAGCCAGTCGAGATCTCCCGATTCGACCACCATGGTCGGATACATCCCGAGCCCGCCGATGTTTTCGACCAGGGAGGAGACATTTAAACTCCGATCGACCGTCTCCTCAAGCGCCTCGCGTTCCTCAATGCTCAGATCGCCGTCGAGCACTACGCTTTCATCCAGGCGGATAATCTCGCGCGGGCTGACGATCAGGATCAGGGGCAGCGGCGTGCTGTGATAGAGCACGGGCGGCAGCGCCTGACCGCCGAGCGCCAAGCCCATCTCCGCCACAACTGAATTGATCTGATTTTGTAGGATCGTTTCAGCTAATGGCCCGATTTTGTCGCGCCGGGCATACAATCCTTCCAGTTCATCGAGCAGCGGGCGGGCGAAGCTGTGCGGGTCGCTGATGGCTGGATCGCCGTAGATCTGCTCGACCTGGGCTTCCCGGTTTTGGATTTGCTGGATCAGGGCGAGGTATTCCAACACCAGTTGATGGCGCTGTTCATCGGAAAGATAGTCGCTGGTGCTAAGCGCAGTCTCGAAAATTTTCGTCTTGAACGCGTCGGCGGTCCAGCGGATAAAATCGAATTCGATTTGCCGCGTAAATGCCCGCACCTTTTCCAGCGAATCGGTTGGCGGCATATTGCTGTTTCCAAGCAGGAGGACAGCGACCAGCAACACAAGGAACAGGCGGATAACTAATGAAAAACGGTGTACCAGCTTCACAAGCCAGGATTTTACCATAGCGGTTCGATAGCTCTTGCAGTTCTAAAGCGCGTCTCATGATCGGCAGGGCGTGCTATAATCCTGAGACCGGGCGTATTGAGAACTTCAAATTGAATGCCCTGGCGAGGAGAAACGCATGAATTTATTGATTACTGGCGCAGCAGGCTTTCTGGGATCCCATCTGGCAAATTTTTTAGTGAGAGAAGGTCACCAGGTGCGCGGGCTGGATGATCTTTCGACCGGAAACCCCGAGGCGGTTTCTCCTCAGGTGCTGTTTACGCGCGGCGATGTGAACGACCGTCCCAAGCTGTGGACGTTGCTTCAAGACGTGGACTGTGTGTATCATCTGGCTGCCAGGGTCTCGGTGCCCGAGTCGGTCCTGTATCCACGCGAGTACAATGCGACCAATGTTGGCGGAACGGTCAGTCTGATGGAAGCCATGCGCGACGTTGGCGTGCGGCGGGTGGTGTTCGTTTCTTCGGGAGCGGTTTATGGGGATCAGGGTGAACAGCCGCTGAAGGAGAGCGCCACCCCCAACCCGCGCTCGCCCTATGCCGTATCCAAGCTGGCGGCTGAATATTATGTGCGCACGATCGGCGATCTGTGGGGGATCGAAACGGTGATTTTGAGAGTGTTCAATGCCTACGGGCCGGGCCAAAACCTGCCCGCCTCCCATGCGCCGGTCATTCCCAATTATCTGCGCCAGGCGACCCGCGGCGGCACGTTAGTGATGCACGGCGACGGTAGACAGACGCGCGATTACGTGTATGTGGACGACGTCGTGAGCGCGATGATCTCGGCTGCAACTGCGCCGGGGATCAATCACCAAATCTTGAATATCGGCAACGGGAGTGAAACCAGCATTGTGGAGCTGGTGCGCATGATCATGGATGTGACGGGCGTCACCGTGGAGGCCATTCTCAACGCCAAGCACGATCCAGGCGTCTCGCGCATGCGGGCGGATATCAGCCTGGCGCGCGAAAAGCTCGGATATCAGCCGCGCATCACGCTCGAAGAAGGTCTGCGGCTGACGCTTGAGCGTGATGAACGCTTGAAGAAGCGCATCGTCAGCCGCGAGACTGCCTGATTGATTTGGACGATCTGCAATTTCCCGGGAGGGTGAGACCATGCCAGTGACCGCGGTCGTAGGGCTGCAGTGGGGGGACGAAGCAAAGGGTAAGTTCGTTGATTTGCTTTCTCCAAACGCCGACCTGGTCGCCCGGTTCGGCGGCGGGGATAACGCGGGGCACACCGTGGTCAATGAATTTGGAACATTCAAGCTGCGCCTCATGCCGAATGGGTTCTCCAATGCGAAAACGATCTGCGCCATCGGTCCGGGGGTGGTAGTCAACCCGCAAACCCTGATCGAGGAAATTGAAACGGTTCAGAACAGCGGGATCGAGCTGGAGTCCAGGCTGTGGGTCTCGCCGCGCTGCAACTTGGTGATGCCATATCACCGCCTGCTTGAAGGGATATACGAGGAAGCTCGAGGCGCGGCAAAAACCGGCACCACCCGGCGCGGGATCGGGCCGGTTTTTGCTGATAAAGTGAGCTACAACGGCATCCGCTTCTTCGATCTAAAACACGAAGACCAGTTTGCGCGTAAGCTCAAGTTGCAGCTTGCGCTCAAGAACCCAATCTTGCGCGCTTTTGGCGTGGAGCCGCTGGAGTTCGACGCGCTTTTCAGCGAGGTATCCAGCCAATATTCCCGGCTGAAGCCCTATATTCGCGAGCCGTTTGGTCTGGCGCAGCAGATGCTTGCCGAGGGGGGCGAAATTTTGCTGGAAGGCGCTCAGGGCGCCCTTTTGGACAACAACTGGGGCACGTACCCCTTCTGCACCGCCTCGATCACGCTGGCTGGCGGCGCATGCGCCGGGTTTGGAATCGCGCCGCACGCCATCCGGCGCGTGGTCGGCGTGACCAAAGCCTACACGACCCGGGTCGGGGCAGGCCCGATGCCGACCGAGCTGTTCGACGAGACGGGGGAAAAACTTCAGCAAGCCGGGCAGGAGTTTGGGACGGTTACCGGGCGGGCGCGCCGCTGCGGCTGGTTTGACGCCGAACTGGTGCGCTTTACCTCCCAGCTCAACGGCGCGACCGAGCTGGCGCTGACCAAGCTGGACGTGCTGGATGAACTGCCAGCGCTAAAAATCTGCATTGGCTACCGGCGGGCTGAAGGGGGCGACCGCCTGTGGCATTATTGGGAGCTGGACGCCGAGGAACTCGCATTATGCGAGCCGGTTTACCTCGAACTCGAAGGCTGGCGGCAGTCGACCACCGCGGCGCGCAATTTCGCTCAATTGCCCGCGCAAGCGCAAGCCTATGTGCGCAAGGTAGAAGAGCTGGTGGGCGTTCCGGTCAAGTTCGTCTCGGTTGGTCCGGGGCGCGAAGCTACAATTGTGGTCTGAATTTCCTGCGCCAGTTGGAGAGCGCGCTGCGGGGCGTCGCCGACATACCGGGCGATGTCCATTAACCGGCGCAGTTCAACGGCGGGTAGATATTTCAGAAGCTGTTCGTCCGCAGCGATGATTTCGATCAGCGGGTTGGCTTCGCCTTTGCGCAGCCTTTCCCAGGCTGTCAGGGCATGGCCGCGCAGGCTTTCGTGCATTTCCTGGCGGTCGGCGCCAGCCATAACGAGCCGCATAAGCGCCCGTTCGATCCCGGCAAAGGGTCCATACGCCTCCAGATTGCGCTGAATTGCCGCCTCGTCAATCACCAAACCGGTGAAAATACGCCGGGCGGTCAGCAGCAGCTCGTCGGCGATCAAGAACGCTTCGGGCAGCAGGGTGCGCCGGTTCGCGGAATCGTCCAGCGTGCGTTCGAGCAAAGAATGAGCGGCGTTATCCCAGGCAAGGCGGGGCAGTAAGGCAAGCTGGCGCGCCAGCGAATCGATCTTTTCAGAGTTGATCGGGTTGCGCTTGAAAGGCATCGCCGACGACCCGACCTGCAATTTGCCAAAAGGCTCGCTCAATTCGCCCACCGGCGGCGATTGCAAGAACCGCAGATCGAACGCGAACTTATACAGCGATGCGCCCAAGCCAGCCAGCCCGCTGACGACTTGATAGTCCTGCTTGCGCGGGTAAACTTGGGTGACCACGGTGAAGAAAGACAACCCAAGCAGGTCGCTGACCCGCCGTTCAAACGCGGGCAGTTGATCTGCGCCGAGAAGCTCGGCGTAGGAGGCGCCCGTGCCGACTGCGCCGCGCATCCCTTTGGCGCGCAGCCGGCTGCGCAGCTCCGTCAGGCGCTGCCAGTCCAGGTACAGATCCTGCGCGTACACCGCCAGCCGGTAACCCAGCGTGGACGGTTCGGCTGGCTGCAGGTGCGTGAAAGCCATGATCGGTGTGTTTGCCAGGCGTTCGATCTGCGCACAACAGTCCAGCAGCAAGCCGCTCAAGCGCTCGAGCGTCAGGTCCAACGCCGCGCGGGTGCGCAGCACGTCGGCGTTATCCTCGATGTCGGCTGAGGTGGCGCCCAGGTGCAGAATCCGCCCGGCGTCCGGCGCCTGCTCAGCGAAAGCCTTGAGCTCAGCCATCAGATCATGGTGAATCTCGGCTTCGATCTCCAGGGCGCGTTCGACATCGATATCCTGGATGTGAGCGTGCAGGCTCTGAACCTGTTCAGGCGTGACCAGGTTGAAATCGGCTTCAGCCTGGGCGAGGGCGACCCAGATTTTTCGCCAAAGCGACCGCTTATAGGCTTCGGACCATAGGAAACGCATCTCGGCGCTGCCGTAGCGCCAGGTAAACGGGGACAGGTAGGTGCGATAGTCAAAGGTCATGCCTTTATTATAGTATTGAACGCGAGGAAACCTGGGGGCTATGGCGGCATTTGCCCCGGAACGCGGCCCGGTTTCCCGCGGGTTAACTCAAAAAGAAGAGTGCGTTCCGTTCCAGGGAATGCGCTGAACGTCGTAGGGGGTCTCCTGATAGACGTGATAATTCAACCAGTTTGAAAACAAAAGGTTGGCATGTCCTCGCCAGCGCACCCGCGGCGCGCGCGCTGGGTCGTCGTCTGGATAGTAGTTGCATGGAACGTGGATGGGCAGCCCTTTGTTGCGGTCGCGTTCGTACTCGCTTTTCAAAGTCAGCGGATCATACTCCGAATGACCGGTGACATAGACCTGCCGCCGGTCCTGCGAGATGACGATGTACACGCCCGCCTGCTCGGACTCGACCAGCAGTTGCACGTCCGGAACGGCTTCGATGTCTTCTCTGCGGATCTCAGTATGTCGGGAGTGCGGCGCAAAGAAAACGTCATCAAAACCGCGCAGCAGCTTTTCGTTCTCCACCAACAGTTTGTGGGGGAAGACGCCGAACATCTTAGCTGGCAGCGGATATTTTGGAACGCCATAACGATGATAAAGACCTGCCTGGGCAGCCCAGCAGATGAAAAGCGTGGCGTAAACGTGCTCGTCTGCCCAGTCGATGATCGCTTGCAGCTCTTTCCAATAAGCGACCTCTTCGAATTGCAGGTGTTCCACCGGCGCGCCGGTGATCACCAGCCCGTCGAACTTTTGATCGCGGATGTTCTCAAAGGTCTGATAATGCGCGATCAGGTGTCCGTTGGGGGTGTTTTTTGAGACATAGCTGGCGGGATGCAGCAGCGTGATATCGACCTGTAAGGACGTGTTGCCCAGCAAACGGCAGAGCTGGGTTTCGGTCTCGATCTTGGTCGGCATAAGGTTGAGGATGCAGATTTTCAGTGGGCGAATATCCTGGTGCGAGGCGCGCGTTTCCCCCATAACAAAAATATTCTCGCTTTCCAGGATACGGCGCGCAGGCAGTGTGTCGGATATTTTTACAGGCATAGCAGTCCTCCAAGTCTTGTCGGTTACGGTGTGTGTGATAAAGCTTGGTCCAGATCCCAAAGGATGTCGTCGATATCTTCAATTCCGATGCTCAGGCGGATGAAATCCGGGGTGACGCCGGCGCTGAGCTGCTGATCAGACGAAAGCTGGCTGTGGGTCGTGCTGGCGGGGTGGATTGCCAGACTGCGCACATCCCCGACGTTTGCCACATGGCTGAAGAGCTGCAAGTTGTCGATAAAGCTGCGACCCGCCTCCAGCCCGCCTTCAATGCCAAACCCCAGGATTGCCCCCGGACCTAGGGGGAGGTATTTCTGGGCAGCCGCGTAATCGGGGTGGCTCTTGAGACCCGGGTAGGTCACCCAACGAACGCAGGGATGTTTTTCGAGGTATTCCGCCACAACCTGTGCGTTCTGGACATGGCGGTCCATGCGCAGGCTGAGGGTTTCCAGCCCCTGGGTGAAGAGCCAGGAATTGAGCGGCGCCTGGCATGCCCCGATATCCCGCAGAACCTGCACCCGCGCCTTCAAGATGAAAGCCGGCGCGCCCAGGTCTGCGTACACCAATCCGTGGTAGCTCTCGTCCGGTTCGGTGAAATTCGAGAAGCGTCCGCTGGCTGACCAATCGAAGTTTCCCCCATCTACGATGACCCCGCCAATAGCGGAACCATGACCGCCAATGAATTTGGTGGTCGAATGGATCACGATGTTTGCGCCCCATTCGAACGGGCGGCACAGGTATGGGGTGGCGAAAGTGTTATCGATCACTAGGGGGAGCCCAGTCTCTTTGGCGATGGAGGCGACTGCCTCGAAGGGGAAAACGTTGATGCCCGGGTTTCCAAGCGTCTCGCCATACAAGAGTTTGGTATTGGGCTGGATCGCCCGGCGAAAATTCTCCGGATCTGCCGGATCGACGAAAGTGACGTCAATCCCCAGACGGCAGAAGGTATGCTCGAACTGGTTGTACGTGCCGCCGTACAACATGCGCGACGAGACGATGTGATCCCCTGCCGAACACAGGGTTATGACGGTCATCGCCTGGGCGCCGTGACCCGAACTGGCTGCCAGGGCGCCGACGCCCCCTTCCAAAGCGGCAATGCGCTGTTCGAAGACATCGGTCGTGGGGTTCATGATGCGGGTGTAGATGTTCCCGAACTCCTCCAAGGCAAACAGCCGCGCGGCGTGATCCGTATCCTGGAATTGATAGGATGCCGTCTGGTAGATTGGAACGGCTCTGGAGCCGGTGGCGGGGTCGGGTTGATAACCGGCGTGTACCTGGCGCGTGTTGAACCCGAATTGACGGTTTGGATTGGTTTGAGCTGACATAAAACATCTCCTATAGCATAAGATAAGTGGAACCTGCCTCGCCCTGCGCGGGCAGGCTGATCGAGCAATACAGATAGTTGGTTGGCTGGTTCACCTGAGCTTCCCCCTCCGGCGAAACCTTGAAGCGTCAGGATCGGCGCGGGGAGGAAGACAGGTTCGCTAAGCGCAGCGTCCCAGTTTCTACGGCAGCGCCAGACGGGATAGTCCGGCGGTTGGTTGTCATCATTTTCGGAACATGTCCACCTCCTTGCCACGCACGCTGCTAAGAAAAAAACCTCTTCGGAAGAGAAGAGGTTTAACAGCAGAGCTTGGCACCCCTCTCATCTTCCAGAATTTGATCTGCCGGAATTGGCACCTGGGCTTGCTATTCCTGGTTGCCGAGGCTTCATCGGGCCGGTCCCTCCGCCTCTCTGGATAAGAGTGTTGGCTATTTAATTGGCTGGTTTATACCATTGAAAAATAAGACTGTCAAGCTCTGAATTATTAAAGAATTCCTGCGAAAAGGTCTTTCTCACGAACGCCGTTTCTGGCTTCTGGATAGGCGCGCATAAATTGTTCACGCTGACCGGTCCAGCGCCAAACCCAGCTCAGCGGACTGCGGCGCGGCGGCTCGCCTGAGAACTGGCTGGCATGGCAGGCGGCAGCCGCATCGCGCTGCTCGCTCACAGACCGGAAATCGATCCAGGCGTGGGTGGGAAAATCGCCCTGTTCCACCAGGCGCACTAGATCGATGTCCTGATTGTGCCCGAATTTGCGCGGGTCGCGCCCCAGCAGCGGCATCAGACGCACCGCCCAGCGCAGCATCTGTTTCGGGAGGACGTGGTAATACAGCTTTTGGGGTTGGAACGGCGTTAACCCCTGCGGATCGCGGTAATCCGCCTGACCCGCTAGGTGAAACGCCTGCACGGTTGCGCGGTGGATTGCAATATGGTCGGGGTGCAGATACCCGCCGATCGGGTCGAACGTGACCACCACCTGGGGGCGCAGCCGGCGCATGTGCGAAACGATCTTTCCGGACACTTCTTCCTGCGGGGCATTGGCAAGCGCCTCGGGGCGCCGATTGTCTGCCGACCCGC
>MWTA01000037.1 GCA_002050125.1 Anaerolineae bacterium UTCFX2
TTTTAAAGTGTCAGGTAGCTAGTCCTATAGCTTCATCACGATATTCTCGGTTTGAGAGAGCGAAACGCCTTCCGCTTTTGCTCCTGGCGGTTCTTGGCGTGTAATTTATGGTATGCTATACAGTCATGTGTAAAAACGCATATACTCCATCCGATTTTGCCGCGCTGTATGCGTCTTTTGATGCTCCTATCTCTGCGATAAACTGTGGAGAGCGCTGCGCTCCGCACAATGAGGGCGGGGCGCCCTTTTGCTGTGACCTCCGGCACGCGGTGCCAACCGCTTACCAGGCTGAATGGGAATATCTGGAACAGCACACCGATCTTTGGCATCTCTGGCAGGATCGTTCATCGGGCAAATCGAGCAGTCTTGCGGAGCAGGCGCCCGAAGGTCAGGTGCTGATCGCCTGCCGCGGGCATCGCGCATGCCAGCGCAAATTTCGCTCGCTGACCTGCCGCGCTTTTCCGTTTTTTCCGTACATTACGGTGAGCGGCGAATTTGTCGGGCTAAGCTATTATTGGGAGTATCAGGATCGCTGCTGGGTGATCAGCAATCTGCACCTGGTCGATGCGACCTATCGAACCCAGTTCGTGACTGTTTACGATGCGCTTTTCGAGCGGATGCCTGAAGAACGCGAGGTGTTTCGCTATTTTTCGAGCCAGATGCGGCGTTTGTTTAGCCGAAAACACCGGGCGATCCCACTGCTGCACCGCAACGGGGGATATTATAGGATCACCCCGCGCAACGGGCGCCAGCGCCGAATTGATCCTGCGAAACTGCCCAAGTTTGGCGATTATCAAATTGCCGCCGAAATGCCGTTCTCGGATGAAATTTTGTCCAGTGTGAGCCCTGAACAGCATTGATGATTACCCCTGGGTAGGGAACCTTGCCGGATAACCCCTCCTGATCGATAAGTGAGTTATTTAATGATGACAACCGCAACAACCGCAATGGAATTCAAAGCGCCCGAAGCGTTCGCGACCGACCGCCGCGGTCCCGTTCGCTGGATCCTTTCCTATGTACGGCATTACTGGTATATCGCCGCGGTGATGGTCATTGGCGCCGCCGGGAATGCTGCCCTGGCGGCGGTCGTGCCAATTCTGGTTGGACAGGCGTTTAATGCAATCCTGCAGTCGCCGCCTGGGGTGGCGCTCTTGCCGGGCATTGTCCTTACGATTGCAGTGAGCCAAATTTTCCGCGGCTTTCTGCAGTTTGGACGCAACTTTGGCGCGGAGCTGCTCGGTCAGCGCGTGGAACGCGATATTCGCCATGAGCTTTACTCCAGCCTGTTGGCTAAAAGCATGACTTTTCACAGTCTGCAGTCGGTTGGCGACACGATGGCGCGCGCGACGAATGACGTGAGGGAAATCAACTTCCTATTCAGCCCAGGCATGAATCTGGTGATCGGCTCCGCCGTATTTATGTTCATGCCGTTATTTGTCGCGCCAAGTTATCATCCAGCGCTGATCCTCACCCCGCTCCTGTTCATCATCGGTTATTTTTTGTCGCTCTGGCAGTATCTGCATGAGCTCAGCCCGATTACGAGCGATGTGCGTCAGGCGTTTGGACGCATGAACAGCCGTCTGGCGGAGGCAATCGATGGGATCGAGACCGTTAAAGGGTTGGCGCAGGAGCGCAGCGAGGTGGAAAGATTCGGGAAGAACGCGCGCAGCTATCGCGATGCGTTTGTCCATCAGGGAGATATCGAGGCGCGTTTTATTCCGCTGTTGCTGCTCGGATTGGCAGAAGCCGGCAGCCTGCTCCATTCGCTGATCCTTTATCAGCAGGGCTTGTTGAATGTGGGTCAGGTTGTGGCGTATTTTGGGTTGATCCAGTTATTTGGATTTCCGACCTTCACCTCGCTGTTTGCGTATTCACAGATCTCGCTTGGGATGGCTGGGGCGCAGCGCATTCTGGAACTGATCAATCGGGAGAATGATTTAGACCAAAACATCGACGGCTATCAGGGACCGATGCGCGGCGAGATCGAATTCAAGGATGTTTCTTTTTCGTACATAGATGGAGAACCTGTACTGGAGGAAGTCTCATTTAAAGCGCCTCCGGGGATAACGGTCGCAATTGTTGGTCAGACTGGCGCCGGCAAGACCTCGCTGGTCAAGCTAGTCAACCGCACCTACGATGTCCAATCGGGGCAGGTTTTGGTAGATGGAGTAGATGTGCGGGACTGGAATCTTGAAGCGCTGCGAAAAAATATCTCGGTTATAGAACAGGATATCTTCTTATTTTCACGCACAGTCCGCGAGAACATCGCCTTTGGTATGCAAACGGCTGAGCCGGAAGAGATCGTAATCGCTGCCCGTGCGGCTCAGGCGGACGAATTCATCCAATCTTTCAATGAAGGGTACGAGGCCATGGTTGGCGAACGCGGCGTTACCCTGTCTGGCGGGCAGCGTCAGAGACTGGCATTGGCGCGCGCATTTCTAACTGATCCGCGCATTTTGATCCTGGATGACTCAACCAGCGCTATCGATAGCGCCACTGAAGACCGCATCCAGCGCGCAATTTACGCGGCTGCGCGCGGCCGCACCACGATTATTATCACGCATCGTCTTTCGCAGATCCGCTGGGCTGATTTGATCCTGGTTTTACAAAAGGGCCGCGTGGTCGCCCAGGGAAACCACGAAGAACTGATGCGGACCTCCGAACCTTATCGACGCATTTTTAGAGAATAATCTATGGGCTTCTTTTCCGGGCTTGACACCGAACGTTATGACCGCCAATACAGCGACCGCCAACTCGTGGCGCGCATCAGTAATTATTTCAAACCTTACCGGCTTCAGTTAGTCCTGATTACCGTTTTGCTGCTGATCATTGCTGGAGCAGGCGCGCTGACGCCGGTCCTGGTCGCCCAGATTGTCAATGAGATCGCGACCGAGACCATCGTCACACAGGCGCTGCTGTTGAGCGGGCTGGTTTTCGCAGCGGGGGTGACTACCTGGGTCGCCAACTGGGGCCGGCGGCGGATGACGGTGCGGATTGTGGGCGACATCGTGCAAGAACTGCGCACCGATAGTTTTAAAGCCGCCGCGGACCACGACCTCTCATTCTATGACGAGGTCGCTTCCGGGAAAGTCATCTCACGCATATCTTCGGATACCCAGGAATTTGGTCAGATGGTGGTACTGGTGACCGATTTATTTTCGCAGATCATCCAGTCGATCATCCTTGGGGTGATATTGTTCACAATCGAGTGGCGGTTGACGCTGCTGCTGCTGGGGGTGCTGCCGATTGTTTTTCTTGTTGCACTCGGTTTCCGCAGCCTTGCCCGCCAGATGACCCGCGCCGGGATGCGCGCCATGGCAAACGTCAATGCTACAATCAAAGAGACGGTGAGCGGAATTGCAGTCGCCAAGAATTTCCGGCAAGAAGGCTCGATTTTTGAAGAGTTCAACGCAGCCAACCGCCAGTCTTATCAGGTCAATGTCAGGCGCGGGCTGGTGCTTTCAATGGTGTTTCCGGTGCTGAACGCTCTGGGCGGGGTTGCCACGGCTTTGTTGGTTTACATCGGCGGGATAAGCGCGGCGCAAGGGGTTGTCTCTGCCGGGGCATGGTTTCTGTTTGTTCAAAGCCTGGATCGTTTTTTCTTTCCCGTGTTGAACCTTTCGGCATTTTGGACCCAGATTCAACAGGGGCTCTCAGCTTCGGAACGGATATTTGCCCTAATCGACGCCGATCCGCAGGTTATTCAAATCGATCAGCGCATCCCTCCACCGTTGAGCGGAGATATTCGCTTCGAGCACGTCTGGTTTCGCTACTCGGATAAGGAGCCGGTGCTGTGCGATTTCAACCTGTCGATCCAGCCGGGCGAAACGATTGCCCTGGTCGGTCACACCGGCGCCGGCAAGACCTCGATTGCCAAGCTCATCGCGCGTTTTTATGAGTTTCAAAAAGGGCAAATTCTGGTTGATGGGATGGACATTCGCACGTTCGATCTAAATCATTACCGCTCGCAGCTTGGGATCGTTTCACAGGTACCGTTCTTGTTCGCAGGCACGGTAGCCGAAAACATCTGTTATGCCTGCCCGGACGATCAGACCTATCGCGAGATACAGCGCATTGTCGGGCAAATCGGCGATGGCGAATGGCTGGATTCGCTCCCCCAGGGTTTAGAGACCGAGGTAGGCGAGCGCGGCGGTCGGCTTTCAATGGGGCAGCGCCAGTTGGTCTCATTGATTCGCGTCCTGATCCAACGCCCGGCGATTTTTATCTTAGACGAAGCCACTGCCAGCATTGATCCGTTCACTGAATGGCAGATCCAGCAAGCGCTCAACTTGATTCTAGCGGATACGACCAGCATCCTGATCGCTCACCGGCTCTCGACGGTGAAAGCCGCTGATCGCATCATTGTGCTCGAAGATGGGCAGATCATCGAAGAAGGAAACCACAATAGCCTGCTGGCGCAGAATGGCAAATACGCTGCGCTTTACAATACTTACTTCAGACACCAGAGCTTAGCATATGTTGAGCAGGCGCGCAGCCTGGCAGAGGATTTGGGATAATAGATCGAGTACAATTGAAACACAGATGGCTTACCCTGCAGAAATTACCCTGCGCCCTGGCGCGCCCGATTTCTTAGACCTGCCCTGGGATTTGCCCCTTTCGGAATGGGTGGGACGATGTTCCAGGCTGGTGGAATTACCTCGGGGTCTTTCGCGCCACATCGTCCAGTTTGTCAATTATTCCGATGAACTCTATGCGCTGAAAGAAATGCGCCCCGGTGTCGCTGAGCAAGAATTCGATCTTCTTCTTATGGCGATCGAAGCGCATCTGCCGGTGGTTTTGCCGATCGGGCACGCGATCACTAACACGCGAAATGACCAGCACAGCGTCTTGATCACGCATTATCTCGAGAACTCGCTTCCTTATCGATTGCTTTTTATGAGCCAGGGATTTGCGCGCCATCGCATGCATCTGCTGGATGCAATTGCGGGGCTGCTCGTCCAACTTCATCTCAGCGGCTTTTTTTGGGGAGATTGCTCGCTCTCCAATACGCTGTTTCGCCGGGATGCGGGCATGCTGCAAGCCTATCTGGTTGACGCCGAGACCAGCGAATTCCACGAGGGCTACTTTTCGCCTACGTTGCGGTTCCACGATTTACAGATCATGGCTGAAAACCTTGACGTTGAGCTTAAGGATCTGCAAAACTCCGGGTTGTTGACCGATATGAGTGTGCCAGCCGCAGAAGCTGGGGAGTACATCCAGCAGCGTTATCAACAGCTCTGGGAGGAGATCACCCGGGAAGATATCATCGGCGCAAACGAGCACTACCGGATACAAGAGCGCATTCGCATCTTGAATGATATGGGTTTCTCAGTTGGCAATGTTGAACTCGCCGCGCTGGAAAACGGCAGCCGCCTGCGCCTGCGGGTCTTTGTGACCGACCGCAGTTTTCATCGAGACCAGCTTTATAACCTGTCGGGTCTGGACGCGGAGGAGATGCAGGCGCGTAAAATGATGAACGAGATTCAAGAACTGCGGGCGACCCTTTCCCAGAACAGCCCGAGCAGTACACCCCTCAGCGTGGCTGCCTATCATTGGTTGGAGAATTATTTTAATCCCGTAATCGAGCGGCTGCGCTCGCTGATCCAGAATGATATGACCCCAGCCGAACTCTACTGCGAGGTGCTGGAACATAAATGGTTCCTTTCGGAGCGCGCCCAGCGCGACGTAGGTCATCAATTTGCAGTTGAAGATTACCTGATGCGGTTTGGAGATTTCCAAGCTTTCAGGTCTGATAATTGACGAAGCTCGGTTTCGGAATAAAATAGATGAGGTTATGCTGTCGACTTCTGAATCCAGGTTGTCCTCCGGATCAAAGCTTCTTCAAACCAGGCTGACGCCGGCGCTGACGCTGTTGTTTTTGTTTTTCGCCCTGGTTGTCTTTATTATTTCCCCCATTCTATTTTTTCAAACATCTGACCTCGCCCTTAAGGATCAACTCGGTCATTATGTAATTCAATATTTGTCGGGGCTGGTTTACCTGGCGTGCGGGTTATATATCTTTTGGGTGCGGCGATTTGACCCGGCTGGGCGGGCGTTCGCGGTTTTCTCCAGTTCGGCGGGCATCGCGCTGGCTTTCTCGCTCAGACCTTACCCGAACGATTTGTGGAACATTCTCTGGACGATTGCGCTGGCATTGGCTGGGGGCGCGCTGATTAATCTGGCGCTGCTATTTCCAGAGAGCGTGCGCCAGGTTGCGCGTTTTCCGTGGCTGGGTTGGATCGGATATGGCTTGGGCGCGCTGCTCACCCTGGTCGTCTGGATCGCCCCGTTGGATGCTTCTTCCTGGCGGCTGTTCGTCATTTTTCTGGCAGTATCCGCGGCTTTCTTCGCCGGGATGGCGATTTACCGCCGCCTGAGGTCGGTCTCGCCGGTGGTCCGCGAACAGGCGCGGCTGACCCTGTGGGGGGCGTTCATCGCGATCATCCCAATCGGTCTCTGGTTGGCGCTTTCAGCGGCGATCTCCAGCCTGCAGTTCATCCCGCTGCTCCTGCTTCCGCTGGCGGTTTTCCCGCTGCTAACCGCGTATGCGATCATCCGCTACCGTTTCTTGAGCGCCGATTATTTTCTGAGCCAGGTGATGCTGTATTCGTTGCTAGGCGGGCTGGCTATGGCAGGCTATGCGTTGCTGGTCGGCGGAGCCAGCCTGTTGGTGGGGCAGGCGCTGCAGCCCACAAACCCGCTGCTGGTCGGTTTGATGGTGTTGGTGGTTGCCATTGGGCTTAACCCGCTGCGCAGCTATTTACAGGGCGCGATCGATCGGTTCTTTTTCAAAGGTCAACTGGCGTTCCGCGAACTGCTGCAGTCCTTTGGCCGCGAGCTCACCAGCGCCCTGGAACTGGGCGAGATCGTCACGGTGCTGCGAAAATACGTCGCGGATGCGCTGGCGCCGGAGAGCGTACACGTCTTTGTCTATAACCAATTGAGCGGTCATTACACCGCAATGCCGGAGGCTGATGGGCGTCCGACCAGCGACGTTCGTTTTCCGGTGAGCAGCGCCCTGGTTCAAACGCTGTCGCGCCGGCGGCAATCGTTGTTCTTATCGGACATCAGCGACCTCCCTGAGGTGCTGCAGGCTGAACAAGCCCGTTTGCGTTTGGTGAACGGGACGGTGTTCATCCCCATGCCTGGGCGCGATCAGTTGACCGGTTGGTTGGCGTTGGGCGACCGCAAATCCGGCGAACCTTACACCAGCCGAGACCTGCGCTTGCTCGAGACGCTGAGCGATCAGACCGCCCTGGCAGTTGAGCGCGCTCAGGTGGTGGCGGACCTGGAACGCCGCGTGCGCGAGCTAAATGTGCTGGCGCGCATCGCTCAGGGGGTGAGTTTTACGGTTACTTTTGACGATATTCTCGAGCTCATTTCAGCCCAGACCAGCCAGGTACTGCCGGCGCGCGAGTTGAAGATCGCGCTCTTGGATAAGGATACGGGGATACTTTCATACGCCTTCTATCTCGAAGACGATGAGCGCCTGAATGAAAGGGAGAATCAATTTATCCCGCTTGGGCAAGGGCTTGAGAACGAAGTGGTATCCAGCCAGCGCTGGCTAGTGACGGACGATTACGAGCGCGAGTGCCGCCAGCGCGGCATCTTGCCGGCGGCGCAAGACATCTATTCCTGGATGGGCATCCCCTTGAACGCCGGCGCGGATACCATTGGGGTCCTCAGCATCGCCAGCCGCGATCCAGCGGTGATCTACACCGAAGAGCAGCGCAACCTGCTGCAGGCAATCGCCGACCAGGCTTCGGGCGCGATTGTCAAAGCCCGCTCGCTCGAGGAATCTGAGCGGCGCGCGCTCCAACTGGCAACCCTGAATGAGGTTGCCCTCAGCCTGACTTCTACCCTGGAGATCAAGCCCTTGCTGAGGCAGATTCTGGACAGCGCGACGGATATTTTGAATTGCGAGGCGGGCAGCTTGTTCCTGGTCGATCCCCAGACCGACGAGCTGATCTTCGAAGTTGTGATTGGACCGGTTGCGGCTGACCTGACTGGAAAACGCCTGCCCCCGGGCACGGGTCTGGTGGGTGAGTGCGCGCAAACCGGTCAGGCGATCATTGCCAACGACGCCAAACGTCGCATGGATTGGTTTAATCAAACCGACCAGCAGACCGGCTTCGACACGCAGGATCTGCTGGGCGTTCCCATGCGCCTGCACGACCGCGTGATCGGCGTGATCGAAGTGATCAACAAAACCAACGGCGCGCCGTTTACCAGCGCCGATCAGGAATTGTTAACCGCCTATGCCAGCCAGGCTACGATCGCGATGGAAAACGCCCGGTTGTACACCATGACGGACCAGGCGCTGGCTGCGCGCGTCGAAGAACTTTCGGTGATGCAGCGCATCGACCGCGAGTTGAACGCCAGCCTGGAGATCGAACGCGCCATGCGCATCACGCTCGATTGGGCAATGCGCCAGTCTCAAATGGACGCCGGGTTGGTTGGAATGGTGAACGAAGGCGCTTTGCGCGTCATGGCTGCGCAGGGTTACCTGGACGAACTGCAGCCATTCCAACCTTCGAATGACGGTGAAGAGCCTGGCTTACCGATTGATTTGCCAGCAATTAAGTCCGTGTTGGAGACCGGGATGCCGCGTTTCCTGGTATCGCCTCCAGATGAAGCCAACCGGTTAACGCTTCTTCAGGACGGGTTGGCGCAGATCGCGGTGCCGATCCGCCGCGAGACGGAAACGATCGGAGTTTTGCTGCTTGAAAGCCGGCGGGCTGAAACCGCCCTCGATGAGAAGACCAGCTTTATGATGCGTCTGAGCGATCACGCTGCGATTGCAATTGCCAACGCCCAGCTCTATGAAGAGGTCAAGCTGGCAAACCTGGCGAAGTCGCAATTCGTTTCATTTGTCGCCCATGAGCTAAAAAACCCGATGGCTTCGATCAAAGGCTACACCGAGTTGGTGGCGGCTGGAATGGCGGGCCCGGTCAACGAAATGCAGACCAGCTTTCTGACCACGGTGCGCTCGAACGTGGACCGCATGAACACGATCGTGAGCGACCTGAACGACCTGACCAAGATCCAGGTTGGCAATATGCGCCTGGACTATCAGGCTTTGCCGGTTGAGGAGGTGTTGGAAGAAGTCATTCGTTCTTTGACGCGCCAGATCGAGGAAAAGAACCAGCAGCTCATCCAGCAGATCCCAGAAGACTTGCCGCGCGTCTGGGCTGATCCCGCCCGGTTGGCGCAGATTATCACGAACCTGGTCAGCAACGCCCAGAAGTACACGCCAGAAAGCGGCAGGATCCTGATCGGCGCCGAACGCGTCGAAGCGTCTGAAAGCGACCCCCCGGGGTTGGAAATGATCCACCTATGGGTGGAAGACAGCGGCATTGGAATTGCAGAAGAGGATCAGCGCCGGATCTTCCAGCAATACTTCCGCACGGATGACGCCAAAGATATGGCATCCGGCACCGGGCTGGGCTTGGCGATTACGCGCAGCCTGGTGGAAATGCAGGGAGGGCGCATCTGGTTCGAAAGCCGGTCTGGAACAGGCACAACGTTCCACCTCACCATCCCGGTGGCTGAGACCCAATAGCCAGACGAGGCCCTTCATGATATCAAAAGCCGCAACAGGGCAATCCTGGGAATTAGAAGCTGCACGGGCGGGCGAGCAGGCTGCCCGCCAGGCTATTGAACAGTTGGGCAGGGCGCCATTGTCTTTTGGGTGGGTGATCAGCTCAGCGGCTTTATCATTTGATGAGGTACTGGCAGGCGTGCTGGAAGTGACCGGCGAAATGCCGCTGATCGGCTTATCCTCTTCGGCGGAAATCGGGGAAGCGGGCAGGACCCGGAAATCCGTGCTTGTCGGGCTGGTATCCGGTTCGGGGTTTGGCGCCCGGGCAGGATGGTGGCCTGATTTTCAACGCGACAGCCGTAAGTGCGTTGCCAGGATGCTGGAAGAACTCCAACCGCAACCCGAAATCAAAACCCTGCTCCTGGCGGGAGATGGGTTGGGATCGGACGCTCAGGTTTTAGTCGATGAACTGAGCAAGCTGCGCCTGTCATCTTTGGGATGTTTGACTGGCGGCGATCTGAGCTCAGGCAAGACTTACCAGTCTGCCGGGCGGCGGTCTGGAAGCGGCGGTTTGGCGGGCGCCATTCTACAGGGAGAAATCGCCGTTGGGGTTGGGGTTGGGCACGGCTGGCAGCCAGTCGGCGCGCTGACGCAGGTGACGCGCGTTCAAGGACCCTGGGTGCGCACTCTGGAGGGTCAGCCGCCCAATGAGGTTTATGCGCGCTATTTTGGCAACGTCGCCCGAAATTGGGTCTATCCGCCATTGAACGAGCTGGTGCGGCTGTACCCGCTCGGGCTGGAAGACAATGGGGGGTATGCCATCCATGCGCCGATCCGAATGGAGGCTGACGGCAGCCTGCGCATGAATAATCCAATCAAGGAAGGCAGTTACGCCAACCTGATGATCGGCACGCAAGCCGCGTGCAGCGCGGCTGTCCATCAAGCCGCGAACCAAGCCATGGCTGCGCTGCAAGGGGCAACCCCTAAATTTGGGCTGCTGTTTGTAGATGCAGCCTGGGCGGCTTTGCTCGAATTGGAGCCGTTATTTGAGGTTCAAGCGCTGCGTACGGTTCTTGGCGCGCAGATCCCCTGGATTGGCGGGTACACCCTGGGTCAGGTTTACCGCTCTTCGTTGGACCATCCGCCTCAGTTGCTGAACCAGCACATCGAGGTCGTTTTACTGGGCTGAGTTGGCTCACCGCAGGACGCTGAAAAGCAGCACGACCGCTCCCAATATTCCGCAATAGATCGCAAAGATCGAAATCGGGCGCCGGGCGAGGTAGCTCAGCAGCCAGCGGATCGAGAAATAACTGACGACCGCCGAAGCGATCAAACCCGGCAAAAAAACAGTCAGCAGGTCCTGGACATGGGGGGCTTTGAGCAGTTCGTGACTGGCTGCCAGTCCGGCTGCCAGCATAATGGGAATAGCCATTAGGAACGCGAAACGAGTCGCAGCCGGGCGCTTCAGATCTCGCAGCATGCCTCCAGTGATTGTTGCGCCAGAGCGGGAAATGCCCGGAAAGATCGCCAGCGCCTGAGCGAAGCCGACGAACAGCGCATCCTTCCATCCGATTTCAGCGAGTTCTTTATCTCTCTTGCCAAAACGCTCCGCCAGGATTAGCAAAGCGGCGGTTACAAAGAGGAATAGCGCGGTCACCTGAGGACTGCCAAAAGCCAGTTCAACCAGGTCTTTGATCAAGAGACCGATCACGCCGGCGGGCAGCGTCGCCAGTATCAGCATCCAGCCTAGGCGCGATTGAGGATCGCGGAAAGGTTCTCGGTCAAGCAGATCGCGGATCATCGAACGCCCGATTGCGAGTAAGTCCTGCCAAAAGTACACAATGACGGCGACCAGGCTGGCAACCTGTACCAACACATCAAAGACGAAAGCCTGCTCCGCCGGAATCTCCCACCCTAGAAGATAAGGCGTGAGGACAAGATGGGCGGAACTGGAAATCGGGAGAAATTCGGTCAAACCCTGGATGATGCCGAGCAGAATGGCTTGGAGTATTGTCATAATCTTTGATCTTTGGCACAAGTTTGATTGAAAGGGAGGCCTCTGTTCAAGGACGCTCAACCCACCTCGAGCAGAGGCGCAGCAGCGCGGCCTTGCTCCTGATTTTCAAGCTCCGCTAAAAAATCCGCCGCAAACTGATTGAACACGCCGTCCAGTATTGCCTGCCGGATTTCTTGCGCGAGGTTGACGAGCGTGAAAAGGTTGTGGATCGATAGCAGGGTCGCGGCAAGCATCTCACGTGCGGCGATCAGGTGGCGCAGATAAGCCCGGCTGAAGCGGCGGCAGGTGTAGCAGGCGCATCGGTCATCGATTGGGGCTGGGTCGCGCGCGTATGCGGCGTTCATCAGATTCAGACGACCGGTGCGGGTCATGGCTGCGTTGTGGCGCGCCAGCCGCGTGGGCAACACACAGTCGAAGATATCGACCCCGCGCAGCACGCCGTTGACCAGGTCCGCCGGGGTGCCAACCCCCATCAAGTAGCGTGGTTTGTCTTCGGGCAAGATTGCATCCACGACCTCGAGCATGGCATGCATCTCGGCTTTGGACTCGCCCACCGATAAGCCTCCAATGGCGTGACCCTCGAAACCCAGCCCGCTGATAAACTCAGCCGAGGCGCGACGCAGGTCCGGGAACACCCCTCCCTGAACGATGCCAAACAGCGCCTGATCCGAGCGGGTCCTGGCGCGGTAACAGCGCTCAGCCCAAGCGTGGGTGCGTTGGAGCGCCCGCTCGTTGTAATCCCGGTCGGACGGCGGGGCGCATTCGTCAAACGCCATGATGATATCGGCGCCGAGGTTTTCCTCGATCGCAATCGCTTTCTCGGGCGTCAAACGGTGCAGCGAGCCGTCGATGTGGCTTTTGAACGTGACCCCATCGTCATCGACTTTGCGTGAATCTGCTAGGGAGAAAACCTGAAACCCGCCGGAATCGGTCAGGATCGGCAGCTTCCAATTCATGAAAGCGTGCAGCCCTCCCATCTCTGCGACCAGTTCATCCCCAGGTCGCAGATAGAGGTGATAGGTATTCGCCAGGATCAGCGACGCCCCTAACTCCTCGAGCTGCGCCGGGGTGACCGCTTTTACGGTCGCCTGCGTGCCAACCGGCGCAAAGAGAGGGGTGAGCAGTTGTCCATGCGGGGTGTTTAGCAGCCCGGCGCGCGCTCGGTTCTGACGAGATTGAACCGTAAAATTGAAACTTTCTGCGCTTCTGTCAGGTGAATTTGGGGTATCGCTCAAAGAGGGTGGGACGAGTTCGGCTGGCATAACTCGCAGATTATACTTCGAATACCTGTCAAACCTGGCGCATTTTGGCTCCGCCGAAAACCATCTTCAGCATGTCCCAGATCACCCTCGCGCAACTGAGTATCAGGCGATAATGAAGGTGCGGTATAATTTCCAGACTAAATAATCTCCTAATAATAGACTTGTAACATAAACGGGGATTTTCGTTCAACTGTTCAGGAGCAGAAAACGTATGAAGACCATGAATTTGCCGGGACCAAAGGCGCGCGAGATCATCAAGCGAGACGCTGAAGTCATATCCCCCTCTTACCCACGCGGCTATCCTTTTGTGATGGACCACGGCAAAGGCACTGAGGTTTGGGACGTGGACGGGAATCGCTTTCTGGATTTTGCAGCCGGCATCGCCGTCGTTTCAACCGGACACAGCAATCCGAAGGTCGTAAAAGCTATTCAGGAACAAGCCGAGAAATTTATCCACATCTCTTCGGATTTCTACCATGAGAAGTGGGTGGAGCTGGGCGAGAAGATCAACCAGATTGCCCCATTCCAAGAAGAGGCGGTCTCTTTCATGACCAACTCCGGCACGGAAAGCGTTGAGGCTGCCATTAAATTGGCGCGCCACTACACCGGCGCGACCGAGTTTATCGGTTTTCTGGGAGCTTTTCACGGGCGAACGATGGGCGCAGTTACCTTTACAGCGAGCAAACCGCTTTATCATCGTGACTTCTATCCGTTGATGAGCAGCGTAGTCCATGCGCCCTATCCGGATCCGTATCGACCGTTGTTGGTATCCAAGCCGGGCGAGGACTATGGGGTCACGGTCGTGCATTACTTGGAAGAGCAGGTGCTCGGACACCTGCTTCCGCCCGAGGACGTCGCGGGGATTTTGGTCGAGCCGATCCAGGGCGAGGGCGGCTATGTCATCCCCTCGCCGGGCTTTTTCCCGGCGCTGCGTGAGTTGTGCGACCGGCATAGAATTCTTCTGATCGTCGATGAAGTTCAATCCGGGATGGGGCGCACGGGTAAATGGTGGGCGGTTGAACATTTTGGGGTAGAACCGGATATTGTGTGTTCCGCCAAGGGCATCGCCTCTGGGGTGCCGCTGGGCGTCATGTTCGCCAAGAAGCATATTGTGACCTGGCAGAAAGGCGCCCATGGAAACACCTATGGCGGAAACCCGCTAGCCTGCACCGCCGCCCTCACGACCATGGATTTGGTCGAAAACGGCTATATGCAAAACGCGGTCGAGATGGGCGCATATACCATGAAGATCCTGGAAGAGATGATGACGCGTCATCCGTCGATTGGGCAGGTGCGCGGTCTGGGTTTGATGATTGGCATGGAATTCGTGAAAGACCGCCAGACGCGCGAACCCGATTTCAAGCTGCGCGATTTAGTCGTGGATCATGCTTTCCTGCGCGGTTTGCTGCTCTTGGGGTGTGGGTCGAGCGTTATTCGAATCACTCCGCCGCTGAATGTCACGCGCAGCGAAATCGATCAAGCTATGGAGATCCTCGACGAAGCCATCCAAATCAGCGAGGACGGAGTCGAGCCAAAGATAGCTGAGGCGGAGACCGTTGCTGCCTGATTTTCGCGTTCGCCAGCGCGATTATTTGCTGGAAATTACCCGCGCCATCACTCAGGAATTAGACCTGAGCACCGTTCTGGCGCGCATTCTTCATATCACAATCGAGATGTTGGCTGGGCAAGCGGGCATCATTGCATTGCGCGAATCGCAAGTGGGATGGCGCGTGGCAGTCTCGCAGGGCATCTCGCCGGCGTTCTTGGGTCAGATCGAGCCGCTGCTGGCGCACATTTCCGAACAGGAAGAGCCGGCGCGTACCGAACTGCTGGAGATCAATCGCCTGCTTCAGCGCCTGATCCGCACCGCCAGCATGGGTTTATTGACCGGGGTGGCGCTGCCGTTGATTGCGCGCAACCGGGTCATCGGCATCCTGTTCGTTTTCAGGAACTACATGGGTGTGTTCTCTGCAAACGACCAAGCCTTGCTGCAAAGTTTTGCCGATCAGGCTGCCATCGCCGTTCACAATGCCCAACTATACACGCAGATTACAAATGAAGAACAACGCCTGTCGGCGCTGCTCAATTCACTGGCAGACGGCATCCTGATTATCGACGCCGATCACACAGTCGAAAACTGCAACCCGGCGCTCGCGGGTATGCTGGGGCTCTCGGTGGAACAGATTCGCGGCGCAAAACACGAGGATGTCCTGCGCTGGGTCAGGCTTCACGATGGATTAAGTCTGGAGCAAGCCGAAGCCGGAGGCTGGCCGCTCACCCCGCATGCGACGCTTTATGTCGAAGGCGATCTTGAGCGGTTTCAGAAACCGCCGCTCCCGGTTGGGGTCACATATTCCCCGTTGCTCTCGCACGAGGGAAAACTGCTGTACATCATTGCATCTATTCGTGATATTACCCGCTTTCGGGAAGCGGAGGAGTTAAAAAGCACGTTCATCTCTGTGATCAGCCATGAACTAAAGACGCCGGTGGCATTGATCAAAGGATATGTCAGCACCCTGCGCCGTGAAGACGCCGCCTGGAACCGGACGATCGTTCAGGACAGCCTGGCGGTGATCGAAGAGGAAGCCGATCATCTGACCGAGTTGATCGAGGATTTGCTCGACGCCTCCCGGCTGCTGGCTGGGGCGCTGGCGATGAACCTTTCCGACGTGGCGCTCGATCAGGTTGCCCGGCGCATCGCCGAGCGGTTCCAGACTCAAACCCACAGCCACACTCTGCGGGTCGAGTTCCCGCCAGGGTTCCCAGTGATCATTGGGGATGAAGATCGTTTGGGGCAGGTTTTCTCGAATTTAATTTCCAATGCGATCAAATACGCACCGGACGGTGGGGAGATCGTGATTCGCGGGCAGGTTCATGCCGAACACGTCGTGGTGTGTGTAAGCGATCAGGGTCCGGGGATCGAAATTGGGGACATCCCGTACATATTCGACCGGTTCTACCGCTCGAACGACGCCTCGCGCACCACCAAAGGGACCGGGTTGGGTTTGTATCTTTCGCGCGCTGTAGTAGAAGCCCACGGCGGGCGGATTTGGGTTGACCCCACTCCGGGCGAGGGAGCCAGGATTTGTTTCAGCTTGCCGCGCGATCATTTAGATATTCGTCATTGAACGAGCGCTCTGCTCGTAATTTTTCCGGGAGATTACTCGAATGCCAAAAACACAAGTTAATTGTCCAAACTGTCATCAGCCGATTGTTGCAGATATCCAACAACTTTACGATCTCAACGTGGATCCTGATGCCAAGCAAAGGCTGCTCGCCGGGGCTTATAATCTTATCCAGTGCCAGAATTGCGGTTATCAGGGCAACCTTTCGACGTTTATCGTTTATCACGACCCTGAAAAAGAGCTGCTGCTAACCTATGTCCCCGCAGAGATTGGCTTGCCGCGCAACGACCAGGAGCGCTTGATTGGCTCGCTGATCAACCAGGTGATCAATCACCTGCCGCAGGAAAAGCGCAAAGGTTACTTGTTCAACCCCCAGTCCTTTCTGACGATGCAGGGTTTGATCGAGCGCATTCTGGAAGCCGACGGCATCACGAAAGAGATGATCCAAGCTCAGCAACAGCGCATCAACCTGTTGCAGCGCCTGGCAAGCATCACGGATGAAGCCGCACGCGCTGAGCTGGCAAAGCAAGAAGACCAATTGATCGACGCGGAGTTTTTCGCGCTCCTCAGCCGTCTGGGCGAGGCGGCGCTTGCCAGCGGCGACCGCGAATCGGCGCGCCAGCTTGCCGAATTGCAGCGCAGCCTGCTGAACGCGACCACGTACGGTCAGCAGATCAAAGCTCAATCACAAGAAATCGAGGCTGCGTTGAAAGAGCTGCAAAGCCTTGGGCAGAATCTTACGCGGGAAAAGATGCTCGATCTTGTGATCCACGCCCCAAACGAGACGCGCCTGAATGCCCTGGTCAGCCTAGCCAGACCGGTTCTCGACTACCAGTTCTTCCAGTTGCTCAGCGAACGGATTGACAAATCGCACGGCGATGGGCGCAAGCGCCTGGCGGGGCTGAGAACCCATTTGCTCGAGCTTACTCAGGAGATTGACCAGCAGATCGAGGAACACCGCGCCCAATCCCACGAACTGGTGGAAGCGATTCTGCAAACCGAAAACATAGATCAAGCCATTGAACAATCCCTGCCTGCAATGGACGAGGTATTCGCTCAAGAAGTCCAGGCAATGCTCAAGGAGGCGCGCGATCAAGGCGACCTGGACCGCTCCGCTAAACTGCAGCAGGTCCTGGATGCTATGGCGAAAGCTTCCGAGGCGCCGGCGGAGGTGTCGTTGGTGGAAGATTATCTAGACGCTCCAGACGACCAGGCGCGCCAGGCGTTTCTGCAGGAACATCAAGAGCAGATTACGCAGGGCTTTATGGATTTGCTGGCGAATTTTGCGATGCAATTGGGGTCGGGCACCGATCAAAAGCTGGCGGATCATGTGATAGCGGCTAATCGGCAGGCGCTGCGCTTCACAATGCAGCGCAACCTCCAGCAATGAGAGCTGCGCTTATAAACCGGCGCGCGCCGGGCGGGTCTTAAATTAAAGCGTAGGGTTATCCAGCCGCAGCCCGTGACCCCGCACAGTCACGATATATTCGTGCGCAGAATCGATGCGGGCGATTCGGTCGCGTAACCGGCGGACGAGCGCATCAAGAGCTTGCTCGGAGACCTCGAACGCCTGACCCTCGCCCCAAATGGCGCTGACCAGTTCTGGTCGAGAGACGACCCGGTTCTGGTTATCATAGAGCACTTCAAGCAATTTGAATTGGGAAACCGACAAGGGAGGCACAATCTCCTTTTCGGCGATTGAGCTTTCGCCCGCGGGAATGGCGAGCCAAACCTGGCGCGACTTCTTTTCGAGCCTTAATCGCGTCATTTCAGGGGGAAGCGCGCCGGAGCGCGGCTGCCCGATCGGGTGATTCTCAAAGCCCGGCGGCTGGTTTTCCAGCGGGATGGTTGAGTCTGAGCTTAAAAATACAAATTGCTGGGCGAGGGCGATCTGGATCACATCCCCATCTTGCAGTTCGACGGCAGCCTCGATTTTTTTGCCGTTATTATGGGTGCCGTTTTTACTGCCTAGATCCTCCAGGATGATCCGATTCGCGTCAATGGAGAGACGGGCGTGGCGCCGAGAAACCTGGCGGTCGGCGATGACGACATCACAATCAGGTTCCCTGCCAAAAACCAGAGCGGTCCGCAGAGGCCAGCGCTGACCGTTAAGCGGGCCGTTTTGGGCGACTAAGAACGGCACTTCATCGCCATATTTCTCCATAGCTGCATCTCCACGGGTATAATATCATGAATTATACCCAATCAATCCCCTGTGTTTGAGCAAGCGCAGGGAAAAATCAGGAACAGGCTGTACTGTAAACGAACATGCCCACACCACTAAAGGCTGGCGAAGTATTACGCGGCCGCTATCGAATTGTTAAAATTATCGGTCAAGGAGGGATGGGGAGCATCTACCTCGCAGACGACCTGCGCCTGGAAGGTCGCCAGTGCGCGCTGAAGGAAGTGGAACACGACCGCACCCTTCCAGCGGATCTGTTGCAGCAGGCGCGCGATCAGTTCCAGCGCGAAGCCACGGTGCTTGCCAGGTTGGATCACCCAAACCTGCCCAAAGTTTCGGATTTCTTCTCCGCCGGCGGACGTGAATACCTTGTGATGGATTACATCCCGGGGAAAGACCTGCGTTTGATGATCAACGATGCCAAACAAAAATCGACGTTTCTGGCTGAAAGAGACGTCTTGAACTGGGCGAGCCAGATTGCGGACGCGCTCTCGTATATGCACAGCCAGAATCCGCCGATCCTGCACAGAGATATCAAACCCAGCAACCTCAAGTTGACCCCCACCGGGCTGGTTAAGCTGGTTGATTTTGGGTTGGTAAAGATTCTTGCCTCAAACGAGGTCACCATCACGATCTTACAAGGGCGCGGCACTGCGCTATATACGCCGCTCGAGCAATATGGAGGGGATTCGGGACATACGGATGTACGCAGCGATATTTATGCCCTGGGCGCCACGCTTTACCATTTGGTGACGAACCAGCCGCCGCCCGAAGCGCGCGAGCTTTTTCTCAATCCAAGCGCGCTTATTCCACCACGCCAGATAAACTCGGAAATCAGCCCCCGCACCGAACGGGCGATCCTCTGGGCGATGAATTTACACCCGGATGAAAGACCCGAAAACATCCGCGATTTTCGTGAGGCGTTATTAGGAAGCTGGGATCCGGTAATTAAGCCGCGCGCCAACCTTCCAGAGCCTTCGTTGGGGGATTTGGTTTCATCTCCGGTCGACCAGGCTCTGCTCTGGTTTTCGGCGCTGGTAATTTTTATCAGCCTGGCATTGACGCTGATGAAATGATCGTTCAACCCTGGCGCGAACGCACCCGGCGGGTCAGATTGGTCAGGAGCCGCCAGGCGAGCGCGATCAGCAAGCCCAGGGCTATTCCGATCAGCGAGGCGAGCAGCACGGTTAAAGCGATCGGCAGATTGGCGGCAGGGTTGTCTGCCGGGATGCGGATTACCAGATAACTGTAGGCTAACAAGCCGCCGATTAAAGCCAGGACTGCCGAGCGAAATCCCCAGCGCGGATTGATCAGGAACGCCACTAGTCGATAAAGCCCGAGGGCGATCACCACAGACAGCACAATTGCGATCAGCCATTCTCCGATATCAAGCGTTTTAATTTCGGGAGGGGGTGGGGGCTCCGGAACAACCGGCGCGAGCGTAGGCGTTGGCGGCGCCTCGGTTGGAGATTCGGTTGGTTCAGGGGTTGGCGTCGGGGTGGGCATTTCGCCGTTTGGCAGCGGAATATCCAGTTTGATTGACGCGGAGCGGGCATTCTCGCTTTCTGCCGAGATTTCCAGCACGCCGGAGTTCATTACGGTAAAGGTGGTCCGGGCAGTGCCTTTCTGTGTGTAGGCTATCTGGCGGACCGCGGTTTGTTCGCCGCCGTAAGAAAACACAAAGGTGACGGGCATGCCATCTGGCACCGGGTGTCCATTGTGGTCCAGCACCACGCCGGCGCGCAGCGGGATCACATCGCCGACGCGATAATCGGGCATGGGGGTCGGCTCCGGAGTGATTGTCCCGGTGATCACCTGCGACGCGGGCGGAAGATCGAATTCAAGGGGTATCGGGAGATCGGGATCTGGAAAAAGCGCCTCATTCAAGTTATAGCTGATGCCCGGGACCGACACTGGCGGAGCGCCGATGGGGCGTAGCTCGCCAAACAGAAGATATGCCGCGGCATCGATGAAAGGCGCGGCTTTGCTGTACAGCGCATAATAGGCGGTGAGCTTAGAAATATTGGTCGCATCGAGGTGGTACGGAGCGGTAAGCGCGAAGACGATCAGACGCTTCTGTTGGAAGAGATCGGGTCTTTCAGCCAGGAAACGTTTCAGCGTTTGAAATGCCGGCGCCTGCCCGGTATCGCTGAGTGGAAGCATAATAATCCAATGGGCTCGCAGCAAATCGTCTTCCAACTGAGAATTTGCTCCGTTTGAATCCAGCATACCGAGCAAATCGCTGAAAGAGTACGATGCAAGATTGTTCGCGATGATCTGGCCTCCAGCCTGTGGACCGTACAGGCGCATCACCGCCTCTTGCAGCGATTGAGTGCTCAGCACGGGCGTCTGCGCGCAGGTTGAGCATTGTTGGGCAGTGCGCGAGTCGACGATGAAAACAAGGCGGTCGTTCTGATTGGGAGGATCTGGGATGGTATTATCGAGCTCGCTTTGAGACGGGCTTAGCAGGGTGGCGGAATTGCGTGCGATTTCGAACGTGACCGCACTGTTTTTCCCCACCAGATCCAGGTCAGCGGGGTTCGGTTCGATCTGTTCGAAATCGAAATCGGGATAGAGCCGGTATTTCAGCATCAAGATGCGCAGCACCGACTCGTCGACCCTTTGGGCAAAAGCCAGGTCTTCACGATATTTTTGGACAAAGAAATCCAGCGTGCGTGTAGCCTCTTCATAAGAATCGGGGTTATTGTTTGTCGAGAAGTCGGCGCTGAAAAGGATATCATTTCCAGCCAGAAAGGCGTTGAGCGCCACCCGTCTGGGGTCGAAGGACTGATTGGTCAGTTCGTAGAACCGGCGGATTGCCAGGCTGCCAAGGTCGTCGCTGATGACCAGCCCGCCGCTGGCGCGCCAGTTAACCAAACCGGGCAAGCCCATCAACAAGCTGAGCGCCTGCGGATCCAAGCTTACGGGCCGAGTCGTTGTGCGGATGTTCCCTTGCAGCCCCTGATAGCGGATATGCGAGGACAGGAGCGCATCGGTCGTTGCTTCCGGTGAAAGGGCGTTTCCGGTTACGGTAAAGAAGGGCGCCAGATCGAAGCTCTTTAGCTCATCCAATGATTTGCGCACCGTGGCGACTTCTTCTTCCGGAAGCCGGTCCGACCCGCCGTGACCGGGAAAGTGTTTTGCTACAATAGCCATTTTCCCGTTGCTGCCCAGGTGAGCGCCGCGAATGAATGAACGTCCCATTTCGCTCACCCAATATGGATCGCCGCCGAAGGTTCGTGTGCCGAGATTACTGGCGATTTCGTTCTGCGGCAAATCGAGCACATCCAGGGACGGACCGATAAGCAAGTTGATCCCAAGCGCTGAAAGCTCTTTTCCCAGAACATTGCCCACCTGTTCAGCCAGAGCGGGGTTCCAAGCCGCGCCGATTGCCATCTGGCTGGGTAAAGTGGTTATTCCGCTTTGGATCTGGTCATAGGGAGTGCCGTTGCCTTCCTGGATTGTCCCAATGAATAAGGGCACATAATTGGGTCTGTAGGACAGACCGGAGACCGGGTTGATCTGATCGTTTTTAGAGGAGTTCCACTCGGTTAGCTGCAATTCCCGGATGAGCGCCTGGGCATTCGCGGGAATTGTTCTCGGATCGCCGCCGGCGGGCACAAAATTATCGCGCCTGGCAAGCAGCACCACGCCGCCAATGTGGCGGTCGTGGATGAGGCTGTAAATAGGAGAATCGGGAATAACCAGGTTTCCTTGAAAGGTGAGCAAGAATAACTGACCGACCCGTTCCTCGGGGGTCATCTGTTTCAACAGCACTTCGGCAGCAACCTGCGTCTGAGGGATAGGTTCCTGAGCTGAAACGCGGGGACCTGAAACTATCGTGCTGAAGACAACCACCAGAGCCAAAAGCAGGCTGCCGGTGGAAGGGCGTCTCTTCTTCCAAAGCATGTATCTATTTTAGCGCATCTTGGGGTTAAAAACCCAGATTGGTCTGAACCCTCGCCGCTACTGACCGCTTTCCAGGGCAATAATTTGGCGCAGCAGTTCGCGCCTGGCTGCGCCGCTCAGGGCTTCCAATTTGCGGATTCCGAGGGGATCGATCTGCTCCCGCAGGAGTTTGACAATCTCCGGGCTGGGTACTGGCGTTTCCTGGAGGTCAGGCGCGGCGACGATCGGGAAACCGGTGTGCGCCTGGATTTTTTCAATCGTAACGCCTGGGTGAAGGCTGGACAGGCGCATGCGGGGGTTGCCATCGGGGTCCCTCGCCTCAAAGTCGAACTGACCCAGGTCGCTCACCAGATAGCGCGGTCCCGATCCCCAGCGGCGCGCCGGGTGGTGTCCTAAGCCGGAAAGAAAGTCGAGCTTTTCCACGAACGTCAAGCGCGAGTGGCGCGGCACATAGAGATAGATGTCATCGATGAAGGTGGTGACATCGGGTATTCCGCCGGTGCCGGGCAGCCGCAGCCGGGGTTTGTGGTAGCTTCTGCCAAACGCGATGTTATTGAAATTTCCCGCCGAATCGACCTGCGCCGGACGAAAGAACTCCAGCGGGCGCAGACGGGGTAACATATCGGCGGCAGCGCGCACGAACCCAACGTTGTTGAGCGAGCGGTCCAGCCATAACTCTTCCACGCGCGTCAGCCCGAGCGGCGCCGGATCACGGCAAACGCCTTGACCAATCGCAGACGTGAAATAGAGGTTTGGGGCGTGGGTGTAACGCGCCAGCAGATAGGCGGCTGCGATCAGCGGGGTAGCTAAACCTTGGGCGACGATTTCGCCGTCCCGAACCTGGTTCGCAATGCAAAAAACCATAATCTCATCGGGGGTGATCTCGTTATCTGCCATATGGTTAGCCTTCAGTTTGAAAATCGCTCCACAATTTGCCGGTGGATTTCAGCTTGGACGTTGCCTCCGGTGACCGGTATAACCGTCAAGCCCGGTTTGATCCTGCCCGATAAAAACGCCGCCAACGCGGCCGCGGCGGAACCCTCGATTATCTCCTGATAACGATGCCAGGCGAACGCCATGGCGCGCTCGATTTCCTCCTCGGAAACCAGCACCAGGTCATCCACAAATCGCTGCACCAGGGGGATGGTGAGCGAGCCTTGCTCGACCGCGCCGGACAGCCCATCCGCCAGCGAAGGCAGTTCCTGAACCCCTGCTTGCGTTCCACGGTGAAACAATGCGTAAAAAAAAGGCGACGCCTCGGATTGCACCCCAACCAGGCGGTATCTTTTAGGCTGGTTTGACCGCGAGCGCCACGCCTGAAGCGCTGCTCCGATCCCGGCGATCAGACCGCCGCCGCCAACTGGCACGATCCAGGTCAGTTCATCGATTTCCGCAAGCTCCTGCATCGTTTCGAGCGCCAGCGTCCCTTGACCTGCGATGACCAGTCCGTCATTGTAGGGCGAGATCCAGGTCCCGTCAGTTTCTTGGGCGAACCGGATCCCCGCCCACTCGGCTTCGCTGTATCCGCCTGGGACGACCTGGACCTTCGCTCCGGCGCGCTGGATCGCCTGAACTTTTACCGGCACCGCGTATTCAGGGACAAAGACTGTCGCCTTCGCCGTCAACTCCCGACACGCCAGCGCAACGGCGCGCCCGTGGTTGCCAGCCGAGGCAGTTACGATTCCGCGTTCGAGCTCCCACGGCTGCAACGAAAGGATTTTGTTGTAAGCGCCGCGCAGCTTGAACGACCCGCTGCGCTGGCGGTTTTCCCATTTCAAGTAGAGCTGCAATTCTGCATCATAGCTGATTGGGGTTCGTAAAATATATGGCGAAAGCCGCGCTTGAGATTCGAATAGCCAGGCATCAGGAAGCATAATTTGTGACGAGAATTAAAAAATGGCTTTGCGGGTTTTAGCCAAAACGTTCTTGGCAAGCAAGGGGTCATCGGTAAAGATTCCATCCACACCGGATTGGAAAAGTCGCTCGATATCCTGTTCGCGGTTCACGGTATATACAAACACTTTGCGGCTTTGCTTTTGAGCCTTTTGGATCAGCTCCGCGGTTGCGTCAGTGAGCTCGGGGTGCAGGCTTTGATAGTCAATAATAAACCCCGGCAGCGATTGAATCAGCGCGCCTTTCCAACCGCGAGGCGTGAGCAATCCAACCGGAACTTCGGGCAGGTTCTGCTGGATTCGTCTGAGGGCAACGATGTTGAACGACGAGAAAAAAACTCTCTGGGTGAGCTTGTACTGCCGGACCAATTCAGCCACCCTGGCGGGCAGCTCATCGAAAGGGGTCGCATAATTGGTCAATTCGATATTGAGGACGGTGATCAATCCGACGGCTTTCAGAACTTCCTCAAGCGTTGGAACAGGTTCTCCTTTGAAGGCGATATCAAAATGACTGCCGGCATCCATGCGGCGCAGATCAGTAATGCTGAAATCCCGCACGCGCCCTTTCATAGGTGTAGTGCGGTCAACGGTAGAATCATGCATTACAACGACGTTTTTATCAGCGGAAAGTTTGACATCCAGTTCGATCGCATCTGCGCCTTGGTGTAATGCCAGCTTGAAAGCAGCCAGAGTGTTTTCAGGCGCAGAAGCGCTGGCGCCGCGGTGGGCGATGATCGCCGGTTTTGGAAGATCAGGAAAGAACATCGTCTATAGCTCGACGAAATAAGCCTCCGCGGCTCTATCGATCATTTGCGGCGACATCTCAGGCGCGACATTAAGGTAGCGAGCCATATCCAGAATCTGATCGCAAAGGTCTCGTGGATGCGACGCGCGCATTTTGCGCTCTTGGCGGATATACCACTCCTGCAGCAAATAAGCCAGTCCCGAATCGCTGTAGATCACCCCTTTTAGTTCGGCGACATTTTTGAAGATCTCGCGATATTGTTCGTAGGATGGATCTTTAATCTCGATCTTGTGCCGCAGTCTGCGCAGGAATGCTTCATCTACTAGGTCTTTAGGCGGCAGGTTTGTGGAAAAGATCACCAGCACATCAAAAGGAACCTCGACTTTTCTGCCGGTGTGCAGGGTCAGATAGTCGATCCGATTTTCAAGCGGGACAATCCAGCGGTTCAGCAGATCGCGCGGGCGAATCTGCTGTCTTCCAAAATCGTCGATCAGCAGTATTCCGCCGTTGGCTTTGACCTGAAACGGGGCTTCATAGTATTTGTGAACGTCATCAAAAACCAGATCCAAGCCCGCCAGAGTTAACTCTCCTCCAACCATGATGAACGGGCGATGGATATGGACCCAACGCATATCCCGGCGCGGGTTCATTCGCAGCGCGCTGGTCGGAGGTTTCAGCCCTCCCGAACCGAGGTTACCGCCGGAACCGATGGGTCGCAGACTGCCAGTGACGGGTTTTAGACCACCGGTGACAGGTTTCAACCCACCGGTGACGGGCTTTAACCCGCCAGTAACGGATTTCAATCCACCGGTGGAACCCGTTTTTGTCCCATTCTCGGGGATGATCTTATGATTGACCGAATCGTACAGTTTTACAACCTGTCCGTCGATATACAGCGCGTAGGGTATGTACATGCTTTCATTGAGCGCCAGGTTGCCGATTGCCCGGGCGATGCTGGTCTTGCCGTTACCGGGAGGACCATAAAGGAACACCGACGTGCCTGAGTTGACTGCCGGACCGATGCGCTCGTAAGAGCGATCGGTGAGCACCAGATGGGCGAGCACCCGGCGCAGGTCGCCGTCTTTGACGATCGTGCGGTCGCGCCCCTGGGCTCGAATGGCGCGGATATAAACATCGAGCGGCACAGGCGCGGGTCCCGCATATTGACTGCGCTCAAGCGCTTCGCGCGCTCGCGAAATCCCCAAACCTGTAATCCCGTAGATATATGCGCCTTCGCCCAAGGCAGCGTTCTGGGCTGTTTTTACCTCGACCAATTTCTCCCTTTTAAGGATTTCGATCAGTTGATCGACGACACCCGGGAATGGCAGAGCCAGCTCCTCAGCGATCCGAAAGCCGGTTAAATAGCCCTGGTAGTACAGCAGTTTCAACGCCAGGTCTTGCAGCCACAGCCCCGAAAGCCCAGTATCTTCAATCTTGGTGATCGGCGGAGGAAAAAACAGACTTCGATCGATTTCGCGGGCGCCTAAAAGTCCAGAGCCCATTGCAGATTGATCGCTTAACAAATCGCACCTTCCAGAGGTATTGATCTTCGGCTGATAGAGATTATAATCCATTTGCCTCAGGGACTACGGAATCTTAGGATGAAAGATGGCATACTGATGAAAATTTCGGTGATCATTCCAGCATACAACGAACAAGCGACGATTCGGGAAATTATCAAGCGAGTGCAAAAAACCGGACTGGTTGATGAGATTCTGGTGGTTGATGACGGTTCAAAAGATAGCACGCGTGAAATTCTCGCCGAGTTGGAAGAACACGGGGAAATTCGAACGGTTCTGCACGAGAAAAATCAGGGGAAGGGCGCGGCTCTCACCACAGGGTTTAAGCAAGCCAGCGGCGACGTGTTCATCATCCAGGATGCGGATTTGGAATATGACCCGCGCGATTATCCCGAGCTTTTGCGTCCCATCGAAGAGGGGATCGCCGAGGTGGTCTTTGGGTCGCGATTCCTCGGCGCGGCAAGGCGACCAACGCTGTTCTGGCATATGGTTGCCAATAAGCTGCTCACGCTGTTGACCAATATCCTCTACGACAACATCCTGACAGACATGGAAACGGGTTATAAAGTTTTCCGCAGGGATGTGGTCAAAGACCTCACGATCCATGCCCGGCGCTTCGATTTCGAGCCGGAGTTTACGGCGAAAGTCCTGAAGCGGAAATATCGCATCTTTGAAGTGCCGATCACTTTTAACCCCCGCGATTACAGCGAAGGGAAAAAGATAAAAATCCAAGACGCCTTCGTCGCAGTTTGGACGTTATTAAAATACCGGTTTGTTGATTGAGCGACGCGGGTCTGCTCCGACAATGAGGCTGAGGCGCGTTAGCCAGGGAGCTGCGCCGCGAACGGGGGTCGATTCACTGGTCGTCCACGCCTGTCGGATGAATGTCTTTGACGTTCAGTTGTAGTGTTTCATTTCCGTTGTATCGATTTATCTCGAATGAGAACAGCAGATCGATAAACAGCGGCAGATCTGGCTGTAAATGCCCCAAGCGGAATGCAATTGCGTCATAAGTGATACGACCGTCCGTAACTGCCAGCTTCAAGTGACTGCTGTCTTTTCCAACCGGGCGGCTGCGCAGCACGCGAACACTGCGGCTGACAAACAACGCCGGTGGATTATCGCTTCCGGTCGGTTCGAGATTGGCAAGCTCGCCGGTCAAGCGCGGGTCGAGTTCGGAAAGCTCTAACTCCATATCTGCCTGAAACATCGGGCGGAGGTCGAAGCCTCCCAGTTCTGCGTTGGCTATCTCATTGAGCCGGTCGATCAACTCTGGCAAATCCGAGTTCCTAACCGTAAACCCTGCGGCTGCCGCGTGACCGCCATGGCGTATCAGAAGGTCAGCGCATTGATCCAGGGCGCGGGTGATGTGAAATTCGGGGATGCTTCGGCATGATCCGCGGGTGAACTCAGCCCCCTGGTGAGCGACGATCGCAGGGCGGTAATATTTTTCGAGCAGGCGCGCTGCCGCCAGACCGATTACGCCGGGGTTGTAGTCTTCGTTCACCGCGAAAAGCAGAGGCGCATCAGGCTCCGCGATCAGCGCGGTGGTTTCGGCGTGCGCCTGGATCGCACGCGTGATCTCCTGTCTTTCCTGGTTCTGTGAATTCAGCAATTGAGCTAATTTCCCGGCTTCAGCAACATCGCGGGTCAGGAGCAAATCCAAGGCTGCCTGGGCTGAATCCAGGCGCCCGGCGGCGTTCAAACGCGGTCCTAAGGCGAAACCAATGCTCTCGGCGTTGATGGAAGCCGGATTTAGCTGCGCTGCTCCGATCAGGGATAAAACACCCTGGCGGTGAGGCCGGCGGAGGTATTCCAAGCCGCTTCGCACAAGGTGGCGGTTCTCGCCGATTAGCGGCACCTGATCGGCGACCGTGCCCAGCGCGACCAGATCCAGGTATTCGTGGGCGGGCGAAAGATGCGGATCGTCTTGATGTTCGGCATAGTCTGGATCGAGCAGGGCGCAGGCTAGTTTGTAAACCAGACCCACTCCAGCTAAATTCCGATCCGGGTAGGTCTCGCCGGGTTGTTTGGGGTTGACGAGGGCGGTGACCTGTGGGAGTTGCTCGCCTGGATGATGATGATCGGTGATGATCAGATCCAGACCGATATTTTTGGCATGTTCCGCTTCCTTCAACGAGCGCACGCCGCAATCAACCGTGATTACCAGGCGAACCCCCTCTGCCTTCAGGGAATTTAATGCCTCGATATTTAATCCATATCCTTCCTCGAAACGGTTCGGGATGTACCCGCGCGCCTGCCCGCCCAGGCTGCGGACGACGTCTGTCAACAGCGCGGTGGCGGTTACGCCGTCGGCGTCGTAGTCTCCATATACAACGATTGGCTCGTTGTTTTTGATTGCATGATGGCGAATGCGTCCGGCTGCCTCCGGTACCCCAAGCATGTTTTGGGGCTGGCTGCCTTCCGGCGTATTTGCAAACAAGTAGCTTATTGCATCATCAAAAGTGGAATAACCCCGGTTGAACAGGAGCTGCCGCATAATCGGCGAGAAATCCTGCAAAGAAAGATCGGCAGCGGGCGTGATCGGTGGGGCGATGTTCCAACGCTTGATAATATCGGGGACCATTTAAAAAAGTATAGCACAGAAACCGGGGGCTCAAGCGTTTGGGCTGATCGGCATGGCGCGATTCAAGTTGACGCGCATTTGAAAACCTGCTATCATCATCTACTGGCATGACGAAGGGTAAAGCTTCCTAAGTAATGAAAAGTCTCCTTGAAAAACTGGCTGAGTTTACGACATGGTTGATCCCCGGTATGGGGGTTAAGCGGTGGCTGTTAATCATCCTGTTAGGCACGACCTTGTTAGGGGTCGGGTTGGGGATCATGCTGTTGGAGATCTATCGAACCGCGCCGGATACCTGGTGGCTGCCGGCGTTGTCCACCGCCTCGCTGCGTTTCTTGCCCCGGCCTCTGCGTGTGATTATTTTTGGGGGACTGGGGATCGGGTTGGTCCTTTTTGGGATTCTCGAATTGAACCGGGCGATCATCAAGCCCTTTTTGCGCCCGGGCGACCGGGTCGCGACCGCTGTGCGCAGCCATCGCCAGCGCGGACGGGGGCCGCGCGTGGTCGCGATCGGCGGCGGGCACGGTCTGGCGGCGCTGTTGCGCGGCATAAAACCTTATACCAACAACATCACCGCCATAGTGACGATGGCGGACGATGGCGGTTCTTCGGGGCGTCTGAGACAAGAACTGGGGATCCTGCCGCCCGGCGATATTCGTAACTGCCTGGCGGCGTTATCAAGCGATGAAGCCTTATTGGCGCAGCTCTTTCAATATCGTTTTGGCAATGGAAACGCCGGTCTGGATGGTCATTCCTTTGGAAACCTGTTCATCTCCGCCCTGGCGGATATCACGGGCAGTTTTGAGTCGGCTGTGGCTGAATCTGGCAAGGTCCTGGCTACCCAGGGGCAAGTGCTGCCCTCCACGCTGCACGATGTGCGTTTACAGGCGGATGTCAGGCTGCCTCATACGGACAGCCAGGTTCGGATTTATGGGGAGAGCCAAATTCCCATGTCGAACGGAAAAGTCCGTCATGTTTGGATCGAGCCAGAGAACCCGCCCGCATTCCCTCAAGCGATCCAGGCGATCCTGGCGGCAGAGTTGATCGTTGTTGGACCAGGCAGCCTTTACACCAGTATATTGCCCAATTTGCTGGTGCCCGACCTGATGCATGCGCTGCGCGCCAGCCGGGCTCTAAAGCTCTTTATATGTAATGTAGCAACTGAAAAGGGCGAGACTACGGGTTACAACAGCGGCGACCACATCCGGGTGATCGAAGAACATATCTCAGACAGGCTGTTCGATGTCGTGATTGCTAATCGCCGCTATGAGGGGAAAATCCCCGCGACGATCGACTGGGTCCGGATCGAACCTGGGATGGAAGAGGAATACTCGGTTTACGCGGCAGATCTTGTAGATAACCTATACCCATGGCGGCACGACTCTACCAAACTGGGGCAGGCGATTATGGATATCTTCCAGGAGCGAACTGGTCCTCTGGTAGAATAATGACCGGAATTCACCGGGTAATTCATCGGGTAAAACAAACTGGCAGGCTGCCAGAACAAAAAAACAAATGTAATCCTAAACTAACTTGATGGAGGCAAGAATGACAGTAAAAGTAGGTATCAACGGTTTCGGTCGAATTGGCCGGCAGGTTTTGAAAGCGGTGCGAGATTATCACCCCGACGAGTTGGAAGTCGTGGCGTTTAACGACATCGGCGACCTGAAAACGATGGCGCATTTACTAAAGTACGATTCGAACTATGGCAAATTCGATGGCACGGTTGAGGTCGACGATGGCGAACTCCTGGTCGATGGCAAACCGATAAAGGTTTTCAAGGAGACCGACCCGGCGAACATCCCCTGGGGCAGCCTGGGGGTTGAGATCGTTGTCGAAAGCACGGGCATTTTCACTATAAAGAGCGACGGGGTGAACAAAAAAGGGAAGACGGTAAAAGGAGCCGAGAACCACATCACCAAGGGCGGCGCAAAGAAAGTTATCATCTCCGCCCCAGCCGAGGGCGAGGACCTGACGGTGGTTCTGGGCGTCAACGACCAGATGTACGATCCCCAAAAACACAACGTCGTCTCCAATGCTTCCTGCACGACCAACGGTCTGGCGCCCGCGGTGAAGGTCGTTAATGATAAATACAAGGTCGTGCGCGGGTTTATGACCACGATTCATGCCTACACAAACGACCAGAAAATTTTGGACCTGCCGCACAGCGACCTGCGCCGGGCGCGCGCGGCAGCTATGAACATCATCCCCACAACCACGGGGGCGGCAAAAGCGATTAGGCTGGTGATCCCCGAACTGTCTGGCAAGTTGGATGGATATGCCCTGCGCGTTCCCACTTCGACGGTGTCCGTGATCGACCTGACGGTGGAGCTCGAAAACGCGGTTACAACCGAGCAGCTGCGCCAGGACTATCGGGATGTGGCAGCCGGTTCGCTCAAGGGCATCCTGGGCGCGGAAGACGAGCCCCTGGTGAGCATCGATTATAAGGGCGACCCGCGCAGCTCAATTGTTGATCTGCCATTCACAACCGTGTTGGGCAAAGAGGCTGGAAACTTTGCTAAGATCGTCGCCTGGTACGACAACGAATGGGGCTACTCCGTTCGAACGGCTGACCTGGCTGCCTTGATGGCGAAATACCTCTAGTATTTTTCCAGAACAGGTCAATTGCAACTTCTCGAATTGATCTGGTCGCGGAGGAAGCCATGTTTGATAAGAAGCTTGTCTCGGATATCGATGTGAATGGCAAGAAAGCGCTGGTGCGCGTGGATTTCAACGTTCCGATTAAAGACGGGCATGTTGAAGATGATACCCGCATCCGAGCCGCTTTGCCGACCATTAAATACCTGTTGGATCATGGGGCGGCGGTGATCCTTTGCTCGCATTTGGGGCGCCCAAAAGAGGGGCCGGACCCAAAATATTCCATGCGTCCGACCGCGGATCATCTTTCGAAATTACTGGGCATTCCGGTGGGGTTTTCCACGGAGGCGGTAGGACCGGTGGCAGAAGCTGCGGCGCAAAGTCTGAAACCAGGCGAGGTTTTGGTCTTGGAAAACACCCGTTTTTATAAAGGCGAGACCAAGAACGACCCGGAAATGGCGAAACAGCTTGCCTCGCTGGCAGATATTTATGTGAACGACGCGTTCGGGTCTGCACACCGGGCGCACGCTTCCACGGAGGGGATGGCTCACTATTTGCCGGCTGTCGCTGGATTCCTGATGGAGGAGGAGATTAAATACTTGGGTCAGGCGATCGCAGACCCGAAGCGACCGTTTGTGGCGATCCTGGGAGGCGCGAAGATCAGCGATAAGATCGGCGTGATTCGCAATCTGCTCAAGCTGGCGGATCTGGTGTTGATCGGCGGCGGAATGGCAAACACCTTCTTCAAGGCGCAGGGCTATCCGACTGGCGATTCTCTAGTCGATGAAGAAGCCCTCGACACCGCGCGTGAACTGCTGCGAGAAGGGAGCGTCAGGTTGCGCCTGCCGGTGGACGTGGTCATCGCCGACCGGTTCGAGAACGATGCCGCAAGCAAAGTGATGGAAACCGGCCCGGTGCCGGATGGCTGGCGCATCCTGGACATCGGTCCAGAGGCGGTATCGGCTTATGCCAAAGCGATCCACGGCGCGGGGACGGTGGTCTGGAACGGACCGATGGGCGTGTTCGAGCTGCCAAACTTTGCTAAAGGCACCTTTGGTGTGGCGAAAGCTGTAGCTGAGAGCAACGCCATATCGATCGTCGGCGGCGGTGATTCGGTTGCCGCGCTCAACCAATCGGGCTTGAGCGCTAAGATCACACACATCTCTACCGGCGGTGGAGCGTCCCTGGAAATGCTGGAAGGGTTGACGCTGCCCGGCGTCGCAGCGCTTTTGGACAAGTAATATCCGCTCAGAGAGGGATAAAGGCGGTTCGTCTTTATCCCTTTTGCATTAATCCGGCTGCAATTTACCCGTGGCGCTTGCCTATGCTTCGATCTGTCACACTAACGTTGTGATTTAGCATGTATTTCGAGCCGGTTGAAATTGCAGCCGCTTTTTTACAAAAAAAGAAACGAGGCAAAGAATGCGTAAACCGTTCGTCGCAGGAAATTGGAAGATGTACAAAACTATGGCTGAAGCCCGCCAGCTCGTTTCGGAGTTGGTGCCCGGCTTGCAGGGGATCGCCGGTGTCGAAAAAGTCCTGTGCCCGCCGTTTACCGATTTGCTGGCGGTCGCAGCGCTTCTGGAGGGTACCGACATCGGTTTGGGGGCTCAGAATATGTATTGGGAAACCGCCGGCGCTTTTACCG
>MWTA01000074.1 GCA_002050125.1 Anaerolineae bacterium UTCFX2
ACCCTCTATGGCGAAGTTTCCTCCGGCGTGCATACCAATCTGAGCCTGGAAGACGCCATCAAGCTGGCTTGGTTGGCGATCCAGATCCCCGAAGAGAACATCAAGCGCGGCGCGATCGGGGCTGGGCAGATCGCGTTCGCCGTATCGCCGGACGGCACCCAGCAGGTGCTCAAGCCGCTCACCGAGAAGATCCGCAGCCTGCGCGATGAGATCTTCAGCGAAGGCGGTCCCGCCAGCCCGGTTGCCAGCGCGCTCGATCTGTCCGAGTTGGTCAAACAGGAGGGCGCGCGGGTGGCGGTTATGAACGGCAGTTCGGCGCCGGGGCTGGCAGCCAGCACAACCGAATATCTCAAGGCGCAGGGCATTAACGTGGTCGAGACCGGCAACGCCGCCCAGTACACTGGCACGACTGAAATCACCTTCTTCAGCGGCAAACCCTACACGCTCAAATTCCTGGTGGAGTTGATGGCGATCAACCCTTACCGCATTCATCACTTCTACGATCCGACAAAACCCTACGACATCGAGGTCGTGGTGGGGGACGACTGGGCGCAGTCGGGCAAGCTTCCGTAAACCTCATGCGCCGGGCGCCTGGACGGGCTGCCTGGCGCACTTTTTTCTTCTAAACTCACGAAATTATGGAAACCCTGACCGGCTCGATCGAGCGGATTACTTTTTATAATCCCGAGAACGGATACAGCGTGCTCCGCTTAAAACCCGAGCCGGGACGGCTGCGTCAAGCCGACCGTGAAGGTCTGGTCACCGTCACGGGCAGCCTGCCGGAGCTTTCCGTCGGAGAGCATTTGCGGCTCCAGGGAGAATGGGTCAATCACCCGCGCCACGGCCTGCAGTTTCAAGCCCAAATTTGCGAGCAGACCCTGCCAGCCAGCGCCGCCGGCATCCGGCGCTACCTGGGTTCGGGGTTGGTGCGCGGCATCGGTCCGCGCCTGGCTGAGCGCATCGTCGCCCGCTTTGGCGCAAGCACGCTGGAGGTGATCGAGAATCACCCCGAGCGCCTGCGCGAAGTCCCCGACATCGGTCCGAAGCGCGCCGGGCTGATCTCGGCGGCGTGGCGGGAGCAGCAGCAGGTGAAAGAAATCATGCTTTTTCTGCACAGCTATGGGGTCAGCACCAACCTGGCGGTCAAGGTCTATAAACAATACGGCGATCAATCGCTCGGCATCGTGAAAACCGATCCTTACCGCCTTGCACAGGACATCTACGGGGTGGGGTTCAAAACCGCCGACCGCATTGCCCAGGCGCTGGGGTTAGCCGCCGATCACCCTGGTCGGTTGGAGGCGGGTCTGCTACACCTCCTCGACCAGGCTGGAAACGACGGGCATGTTTTTGTTCCCCAGGACGAGTTGATCCGCCGGGCTGCCGGTTTGCTCGAGGTGGCAGAAGAGATTTTACCGGGCGCGGTTCAGCGCCTGGGCGAAGCGAAGCGCGTTTACCTGGAGCGCCTGCCGATCCAAGTCCTCCCGCAGCCCGGCGAGGGCTCCCGAACCGACCAAACTGCCGAACCTCGCACCGCGGTTTATCTGGCTCCGTTTTACCACAGCGAACTCGGCACCGCCGAGCGGCTGAAAGCCCTCGCCCGCGCTTTCCCGACCCGTCTCAGCGACCTGCCGCCGGCTTTTGCCGCCCTCGATCCGGCTTTGTCCTCAGAGCAGCAGGCTTCTATCCGCATGGCGCTCACCAACACTCTCGGTGTGCTCACGGGCGGTCCGGGGACGGGCAAGACGACCACGCTCAAGGCGCTGATTGACACGCTTGAATCCGCCGGCAAGCGCGTCCTGCTGGCTTCGCCCACCGGCCGCGCCGCCAAACGCCTCGCCCAAGCTACCGGACGCCCCGCCAGCACCATCCACCGTCTGCTCGGGTATGCCCCGGGTGAAGGGTTCAAATACGGGCTCGAAAATCCGCTCAAAACCGATTTGTTGGTGGTCGATGAAGCATCCATGCTCGACCTTGCCCTCGCCTATCAGCTTCTCAAAGCCCTCGAGCCGGGGACGCACCTGCTGTTGGTGGGGGATGTGGATCAGCTTCCCTCGGTCGGGGCAGGGGACGTGCTGCGCGATCTGATCGGAAGCGGGCAGTTCGCCGTGACGCGCCTCGGTCATATCTTTCGTCAGGCAGCCAGTTCGCACATCATCACCAATGCGCACCGCATCAACCATGGCGAGACGCCGGTCTTTCCGGTTGGCGCGGACAGCCAAGCGGGAGATTTCTTCCTCTTCCCAGCCGAAACGCCCGAAGAAGCCGCCAATTGGGTCGAAGAGGTGGCTTGTCGGCGCATCCCCCAGAAATTTGGGTTGCACCCGCGCGATCAGATCCAGGTCCTTTCGCCAATGTACCGCGGCCCGGTTGGGGTTAATGCCCTCAACGCGCGCCTGCAAGCCAGCCTGAACCCCGCAGCGGTATCCAAACCCGAAAAACTGCTCTTCGGACAGCTTCTGCGCGCGGGCGACAAGGTGATGCAGGTGGTCAACAACTACGAAAAAGAGGTCTTCAACGGCGACATCGGCTCGCTGTACACAATCGAAGCGAACGACCAGAGTCTGCTGATCGATTTTGAGGGCCGCGCGGTGCGCTATGATTGGAGTGAAGCCGACCAGCTTGTTCTGGCTTATGCCGTTTCGGTTCACAAAGCCCAGGGAGCGGAGTTTCCGGCGGTGGTGCTCCCGCTCGTGACCAGCCACTATTTGATGCTTCAGCGCAACCTGCTCTACACCGCGGTGACCCGCGCCCGACAGTTGTGCGTGCTGGTCGGCAGCTGGCGCGCGATTGGCATTGCCGTCCACAACGATCGTGGTTCCCGCCGCTACACCGCTTTGGACTGGCGTTTGCAGTCGGAAGCATAAAAACGAAAAGGCGCAGAGGAGCTTTTCTGCGCCTTTTACGCTTATTTATTGTATTCAATTACGGGTTGTAATTCGGGATGATCTTTGGATCGCGGATCGCCCATTCGTTGCGCTGCCCGGCGTTGAAAAGCGTGCCGGCGGTTCCGCTCACGATAAACTGCAGTTCGATCTCCTTGCCCTGGTATTTGCTGAGATCGACCTTGAACGGCACCCAGGCGGTGGATTGACCGCTTGGGAAAGACCACAGCACCTCCCAGCCTCCGCCTACCTTGGCGTAGATCGTCGCATTCTGCACAAACACATAGCGGTGTGAAAACGTCATATGGGGGTTCTTCCAGGCAGGATCGATAAAGATCGGCTTTAAAGTCATCATCTGCAGTTCGTCCCCGCGACCGAACCAGCAGGGCGGGCCATTGCGATCTTCGCCGCAGCCGGGCGCCTGGCGCAGCGTGCTGGACTTCATGTCTGTCAAAGAGATCGGTTCGCCGGAGGTGGGGGGCGCAGTCGCTTCCGACGTGTTTGTTGCGGCAGGTGAGCTTTCCGGCTCAGTTGTTTTGGGCTGCGCCAGTTCGGTTGACTGAGCGTCCAGCGTGGCTTGCTGCGCCTGGATAGTCGCCTCGGTATCCGGCTTAACGCCCTCCGTGGCTGGCAAGCCGGACTCTTCGGTTGAGCCAGGCTGCTCGGTCAGGCGCTGTTCCGCCTGCAGCGTCTCCTCCACGCTGCGTGAAATCTCGGTCTCATCTGGCGCCGGTTCGCGCGTGCCGGGACCGAAGACGCATGCCAGTCCCGCCAGGATGAGCATCGCAGACGCCACAAGGGGCAGGAAATGCCGCGCTGGCTTCCTTCTTAGAGATTTCAACATAATATTCCTCCACTTTTTTTCATCGCTCACATCACGGAGCCATTTTACTGGCGGCGCGGAAGATTGGTTCATCAATATTATAGCGGCAATAATTCAATTGTGAAGTTATGAACGTTCACTTTTTCGCGGCGACGATCGTAGTCCCGCTGAAGATGAGAAGCACCAGCGCGATCGTCAGGAATAGGGCTGGGATCATGGCCTCGGGTCCGTGGCGCTCGATCAACTCGCCCAGAACCCAGGGCAAAGTCATGCCGCCCAGCCCGGTGCCGACAAAAAACCAGCGCGAGGTCGCGCCGCTCAAGGTCATGTGGCGCCCGGCAAACGCCAGCAGGGTTGGAAAAACCGATGCCATGAAAAGCCCTAATAATATCGTGCCGATCCACACCACTGTGACAGATCCTGGCGCAGACCAGATCAATCCCAGGCTTGCCAGGCAGCCGATAAAGTCGACCATGAGCATGATCGCCGGGCGTACGCGGGTCGCGATCCCCACGCTGATCAGCCGACCGACCGTGAGAGCGCCCCAGAACAAGGAGTTCAGATATGCCGCGCCGGTCGTCCCTGCCAAGCCCTGGTTGATCGCAAAAGTGTAGATCCAACCGCCGAATCCGAGCTCCGCGCCGACGTAGAACGCGTACACAACCGCGATGAGAATGACCAGCAGCCAGGGTGTGGGCTGATGCTCAACCAACTCGTCCACCTTTGGCGAGGACGGGCTGGGCAGGCGAAAGAGCCACAGCGCAACCGGCAGCGGATAAAGCGCCAGCAGCCAGAAGGCGCCGCGAATGCCCCAACCCATCGTCAGGGATTGCGCGACCAGCAGCGGCGCCAGAAAAGCCCCGATCCCGAAAAAGAAGTGCAGCGCGTTCAGAACTGGGTTGGCGCGGTCGCGGTAGATCCATACCAGCATTGGGTTGCCGCACACATCCAGACCCCCGTTTGCCATTCCGAGCACAAAGAAAATCAACATTAAAAGTGCCAGGCTCGCGGTGAGCGGTATCAGCCCCAGCATCGCGCTCATGGTCAGCAGGATGATGGTTAACAGCCGGTTGCCGGGCGCCCGGTCCAACAGGTTGCCAAACCCGAGCGACCCGGACATGTAGCCGAAGTTCTGCGCGGTGAACAGTAACCCGATCGCCCCCAGTTGAGCGCCGGTTTGCTCAGAGAGGTTGGGCAGCGCCGGACCGAGAGCTGCCGTGGTCAGTCCTAAAATGATGTTCGTCAGGAAATAGGCAATCGTGGACTGGGTTGCCGCCGGGTAGTCGTTGGCTTGTTTGGGTGGTCGCGGCTCAGTGGTCATGGTCTCCGGTAATTTCTGCAAAACCCAGGCGAGCCAGTTGTTACTCCGCAGTTTACCGGCGCGCCTGGAGGGTTCGAGCGGTTTATGGGTTAAGCGCCTGGTTCAGGAAGACCCCTCGGCTTGCTGCTTCTCCCAGGCTAAACGCCAGGAGTCGGACGCCTCGCCGCGGTTCGTCTCATCCACAACCAGGATTTTTTGCGAGCCGTCCCGATCCTGGATTACAAAGGTGAGCGCCTCTTGTCCGTCGTCGGTGATCTCGGTGGTGCAGTCGACCGGGGTGATTTCTTCGCGCAGGAAATGCCACCCGAAATGGCTCTCACAGGGGGCGTCCCAGCATTTGCACGACCGTTGATCGAGAATGATTTTCATGTCTGCCTCCAGATCGTTCAAACTTATGGCTGTCCAAAGGTCAGAATAATTGCGCCCCAATAGTTGCCGGTGTTGCTGGTGCAAGTCAAGGCGCTGATATTTCCAAGCGGGGCGCCGTCTTCCCCGATGCGCACACTGTAAACAAACGCCGGGTCGGGTCTGAAATCGGCATAGCCCAGCCCTTTTTCGGGCTTCAGACCGGTGAAAAACCGCTCCTCCCCGCCCGCCCAGTTGATCACCACCAGCATACCTGACACCGGCTCGCCTTCACGGTCTTGCACTTGCACCACGATCTGCGGTTCTTCCAGGGGCAAGTCGCAGACTTCTTCCATGCTGAGGAGCACGAACGGTTCATCCGGGCTGGGACGTTCCGGCGCGGACGCTTCCGGGCGGGTCGGTTCGACTTCGCTGCCAGTTGGCGCTTCGGTTGCGCCGGCAGGCGGCTCCAGCAGGCGCCCGGGGGTCGCAAGCGCCGTCGTGCCGGTGGGCTGGATCGCCGGGCGGGTGATCGCCTGCCCTGGACCGGGCGGCGCCTGCCCCAGGGCAACCGCCAGCAGACCTAAAGCGCGCGCCTCGTCCGAAATGCCGCTTTCAGAACCGCCTTCTTCCGCCAGTTTGCGTTGGGCTTGTTCGGTCAAAGCGCGTACGCTGTCCGCATCTTGCAGCAACTCGAGCCGCGCTCGGGCGCGCACCAGGTCGCCGTTTGCCAGATACGCCGCGGCAATCATTGTCCGGTATTGATCCTTGAAATCTTGACGCAGCGAAGCCGGCGAGGTCTCCACGTATTCCACCGGTTGAAAGAAACGGGTGTAGCCTACGCCAAGCAGAACCCCGATCACCAAGCCCGTAAGAAGATACCAGGGTCCACGCTTTTCCTCGCGTCTCATGGCGCCGGCGCTCCCCCGCCCAGCGATGAGGCTTCCAGGCTGGTTTGTAGAGCCTGCATCCGGCTGATGTCTGGCTCGCTGTAGCCGACTTTGCGGGCAAATTCGATCGCCTGGGCGACCAGAACTTGCGGCGGGGTTTCGCCCAGAACCGCCAGCCGCCGTTCTGCCAGCGCCGCATCTTTGTCGATTTCGTAGGCTTCCGCGACCATCAAGACGTAATCGGTCTTGTAATCCATTCGCAGCGTCGCGGGGGTGATGTCAACCGACTTCACGGGCTGCATAAACCAGCCGTAAGCCAAGCCCGCGCCCGCGCCGACCAGAATTGCGATTAGAAAGCGAAACCAGCGCCCCATATCAGCCTATTGTGCCATAGACGACCTGCCCGCACAAGCGCCGCGCCGGGTCAGGTTATGCGCTCGCCAGGATGTCTTCCAGCGCCCCCAGCAGCAAACGCACGTGCTCGCGCCGGCTGCTGTGTCCCATCAACCCGATCCGCCAGATCTTCCCTTTTAGCGGACCAAAGCCGGCTGCAATTTCGATGTTGTACTCATCCAGCAGCCGCCGGCGCACAGCGGCGTCGTCGATGCTGGGCGGGATCTGGGGCGTGCTGAGCGTCGGCAGCCGCTGCGCCAGCGGGATCAGCAGCGGCAAGTCCAGGTTTTCCAGACCCTCCCAGAGCATCTCGGCAAACGCGCGGTGGCGGGCGAAGCGCGGTTCCAGCCCCTCTTCCTCCACAATCCGCAAGCCTTCCCGCAGCGCATAATGCAGGCTGATCGGTGCGGTATGATGATATGCGTGCGGCGCCTCCCAATATTTCTCCAGTCCGTTCAAATCGAGGTACCAGTTGGCAACTGGCGTCTTGCGCTGGCGCAGCGCCTGCCGGGCACGCTCGCTAACGGTGATGGGCGCCAGCCCCGGCGGGCAAGACAGGCTTTTCTGCGCCGCGCTGTAAGCCACGTCCACATCCCAGTGGTCGATCTCGACCGGCAGCCCACCCAGCGAAGTGACCGTGTCCAGCACCACCAGCGCCCCCTGTGCGTGGGCTGCAGAGGCGATCTCCGGTATGCCGGTCTGCAGAGCGCCGGTGGAGGTTTCGGCGTGCACCAGCGCCAGCAGCTTATATTTGCGGGCTTTTAGCGCCGCTTCGATTTCGGCTGGATCGAACGTTTCGCCCCAGGGACGTTCCAACCGCTCAACCTGCGCCCCGTACCTTCCTGCAATCTCTGCCAGCCGCTCTCCAAAGAAGCCCATGCTAGCCACCAGCACGGCGTCGCCCGGCTCGATGAAATTGCACAGCGCAGCTTCCATCCCAGAAGTGCCTGTGCCGGGCAGGGCGAGGGTCAGCTCGTTATCGGTTTGGAAGACCAGGCGCAACAACGTCTGTTCTTCTTGCATCAACTGCAGAAATTCGGGGTCCAGGTGCCCCACCAGCGGGGAGGCCATTGCGCGCAGCACCCGCGGCGGTACCATGCTCGGTCCAGGACCGAGCAAAAAACGTGAGGAGGTGTTCAAGTCGCTGATCATATCCATAGTTTACAACAAAAGATCGGAATCGGGCTTGTTGATTGGCTTGTTGATGAAAGAAATGCTTGCTTTGCCATCTAAAATCCAGTAAAATGATTAATACAGGTCTTCAGAAATCGCACCTTTTGATCCAAGCACGGGAACTGCGGACAAGGGGAATGCACTATGAGCATTATAAAGGTTTCGGGTACTTCGCGCACATCCGCCGTCGCGGGCGCTATTGCGGGCGTCTTTCGGGAGAACAAACGCGCCGAGGTACAGGCGATTGGGGCGATCGCGGTCAATCAAGCCATTAAGGCGCTCGCCCTTGCGAAAGGCTATCTTAAAGAAGATGGCTACGAGATTATCTTTACGCCCGAATTTGTGGACGTTGAGATTGATGATAAAGTTCGCACCGCGATCAAATTTGTTGTGGAGTTGCGCTGACCAAGCATTGACTGCAGGGTAAACTTTCCACCACCTGCTGCTATTGTCGGAACCCTGAGCGTCGGAGGATTTTCATCCTACGGCGCATTCTATTCTACCTGCCGTATTCGGCTCGAATTTTGGAGCAATTTGACTAGCCCGCGATGGCTGTTGATTTTGATCGTCCTCTTTCCCGGGCTGAGCGCCTGCGCGAAAGACGTACATCAGGTCTGGCAAAGCGAAGCCAGGGCGCCCGAGGCGCCTGAAATCCTGGCGCCGGTGGATACGGACGCCCTGCTGTCCACCCCCTCCGCCAGCCCAACCCGTGCCCCAACGCTCACTGCTACCCAGCTTGTTTCGCCAACCTCTTCGCCTGGGCGCGCGACTTCCCTGCCGGCTTCCCCTTCCCCCACCCAGACTGCCGCGCCGCGCGCGCCAGCCTGTCTGGAGCAGGGCGGGCGCATCGTCCACGGCAGTCTGGAAACCAAACTGCTGCGCTATCCGCTGGTTTACCGCATCTACCTACCGCCCTGCTACCACGAGTCCATCACCGAGCGCTACCCCGTGCTTTATCTGATCCATGGGCAGGGCTTCACGGATGAGCAGTGGGACCGCATCGGCGCGGACGAGACTGCCGACCGGCTGATTGCTTCCGGCGAGATCCCGCCCCTGATCATCGTGATGCCTTACGAGCGTTATGGCGGCGAGCCGCCCGAGAGCGGCTTCGCGCAAGCGTTTATCGAACAGCTTATTCCGCACATTGACGAAACTTACCGCACCCGCCCGACCGCTCAATATCGAGCTGTCGGCGGGCTCTCGCGCGGCGGCGGCTGGGCGATCCATTTCGGGCTGGCGTATTGGAAAATGTTTCGGGCAATCGGCGCGCACAGCCCGGCGGTCTTTCACACCGACGCCCAAGCCATGCGCACTTATTTGGATACCATTCCCACGCTCTCTTTGCCCAGGATCTACATCGATATTGGCGATCGCGACCGGCCCGAGATTTTGCGCTCTGCCACCTGGTTCGAGGAGCTTCTGGATGAAAAAGACATTTCGCATGAATGGCATTTGTTCTCGGGCTACCACAACGAAGCTTACTGGAGCGAGCACATGCCGTTGTATCTGAAATGGTACACCCAGGGCTGGTGAACCGCGCTGTCAGTATACGTGTAAACCAGCGCTGCGAGACTATCGTTCGACCTATGGATGGATCGTATCATCTATAACACTGTTAGCGAGGCTGAATTGAACGAACACCTACATGAAACACTGGCTCGAAAACTGCCGGCGGAGCCTATCGAATTCTGCGACTGGTCCTGGGCGCAGATCGAACCGCTCTTTGCCCTGCTCGAAGGGCAGTCGATCGACGCTGAAAATGTCACTCTCTGGCTGACGGATTGGTCGCATCTGTCGGGGTTGATCTACGAGACTTATCAGCGTTTGTACGTCGCCGTCACGGTGAACACGAACGACCCGGACGCCGAAGCGCGCTACAACCGTTATTTAGACGACATCTTTGTAAACGCTGAAGCGGCTGAGCAAAAACTGGGTAAGAAGCTGCTTGAGAGCGGGCTTCAACCAGCCGGCTTCGAGCTGCCCCTGCGCAATATACAAGCCGAAGTGGAGATCTTCAGTCCGGCGAACCTGCCCTTGCTGGCTGAGGAGCTGAAACTTAGTTCAAAGTACGACAAGATCATCGGCGCGCAGACCGTGCAGTGGCAAACCAAGGAATTCACCCTGATCCAGCTCCAGTCGGTTCAGCGCCAGCCGGAGCGCGAGCTGCGCGAGGCTGCCTGGCGGCTTGAGATGCGCCGCTGGCTGGAAGACCGTCAAGCCATCAACGCGCTCTGGACGGAAATGTTCACAGTACGAACCCGCCTGGCTGCTAACCTCGACCTGCCCGATTACCGGGCTTATCGTTGGAAGAAGATGCTGCGCTTCGATTACACTCCCCAGGATTGCGCGCAATTTCATGCCGCGATTGAAAAGGTCGTCGTTCCAGCTTCCCGGCATCTGTACGAGCGCCGGCGTTCGAAGCTGGGCGTAGATGAGCTGCATCCCTGGGATTTGCTGGTGGACCCCGGCAGCCGTCCGCCATTGCAGCCTTATGAACAGATAGAACAGCTCGAAGCCGGTGTGGCGCGCATCTTCGAGCGCGTCGACCCTCAATTGGGCGAATACTTTGCGATCATGCGCCTTGAAAACCTGTTGGATCTGGAGAACCGCAAGGGTAAAGCGCCCGGCGGCTACTGCACCGATTTTCCGGTCTCGCAGCGACCGTTCATCTTGATGAACGCGGTAGGGATCCATGATGATGTGCAGACATTGCTGCACGAGGGCGGGCATGCCTTTCACGTATTCGAGACCAATCATTTGCCTTATTTCCAGCAGAAACGCATCGCGCTCGAGTTTGCCGAAGTTGCCTCCATCGCAATGGAACTGCTTAGCGCGCCTTATCTGCCGCGCGGTCAGGGTGGGTTCTACACCGAGGCGGATGCAGCGCGGGCGCGCATCGAGTTTCTGGAAAGCTCCATCCTGTTTTGGCCTTACATGGCGGTCGTGGATGGCTTCCAGCACTGGGCTTATACGCACCCCTCGCAGGCTGTGGACCCGGCTGAATGCGACCGCCAGTGGGATGCTCTTTGGGAGCGCTTCATGACCGGGGTGGATTGGAGCGAGCTGGAGGTCGAACGGACGACCGGCTGGCAGCGCAAGCTGCATATCTTGCAGGAACCGTTTTACTACGTAGAATATGGTCTGGCTCAATTGGGCGCCTTTCAAATCTGGCAAAACGCCCTTCAGGATCAAGCCGGGGCTGTCGCCGCCTACCGCCGGGCGCTCGCCCTTGGCGGGACGGCTGCCGTGCCTCAGCTTTTCCAGGCTGCCGGCGTTCGTTTCGCATTCGATGCTGAGACCCTCCAGCGCGCCGTTGATCTTGGCTTGCGCACAATCGAGACGCTGGATTCGATTGCATAGATTTCGTAGACCTACGAAAGGAGCTGGCGCATGGACTATATCAATCTCGGACGGACGGGGCTCAAAGTTTCGCGCATCTGCCTGGGCGCCATGAGCTATGGAACTCCCCAATGGCGCAGTTGGGTGCTGAACGAAGAGGACAGCCGACCGTTCTTCAAACGCGCCCTGGAACTGGGGATCAACTTCTTTGATACCGCCGATATGTATTCGCTCGGCGTAAGCGAAGAGGTGACCGGCCGCGCCCTGCACGATTATGCCCGGCGCGAAGAAGTGGTCATCGCGACCAAAGTCTTTCACCCCTTCGGCGATGGTCCAAACGAACGCGGTCTGTCGCGCCTGCATATTATGCGCTCAATTGACCAGTCGCTTCGCCGGCTCGGGGTGGATTATGTCGACCTCTACCAGATCCATCGTTATGATCCCGAAACCCCGCTGGAAGAGACGCTCGAAGCGCTGCACGATGTGGTGCGCGCCGGCAAGGCGCGCTATATTGGCGCATCCAGCATGTACGCCTGGCAGTTTGCCCGGGCGCTTTACCTGGCTGACCTGCACGGTTGGACGCGCTTTATCTCGATGCAGAACCATTACAACCTGCTCTATCGCGAAGAAGAACGGGAGATGCTGCCGCTCTGCCGGCACGAAGGGGTGGGGGTGATTCCCTGGAGCCCGCTGGCGCGCGGTTTGCTGGCTGGGGCGCGCCGACTGGACGTTTCGGGTCAAACGCCGCGCTCGCAGAGCGACGATTTTATCCCGCACCTCTATGACGATCCATCTGACGACCAAATTGTCGGGCGGGTGGTCGAGCTGGCAAACAGGCTCGCGGTTCAGCCGGCTCAGGTCGCGCTAGCCTGGCTGTTGAGCCGGCCCGGGGTCTGCGCGCCGATCATCGGCGCCACCCGCATGCATCATCTGGAGCAGGCTGTTGCGGCTTTACAGATCCAGCTCTCTGAGCCGGATATCGCCTTTCTGGAGGAGCGCTATCGTCCGCATGCAGTGCGCGGCCACAATTGACCTCGTCGTGCCCGACCGGCTGCGCGGTTTACGGGTTATTCGCGGCGTTATTTTTGATAGGCGTAAGCTGTGATTTCCGTCGCTTGACGCCAGTTAAGATTGCCTCTAGAATCATTTTGAATGCGATGTGATCTTAGTTTTCTGCTAAGTTTTCTATGGGAAAATAACATGCGAGGCGGGTGAATCACGGGAGAAAATGTATGAGCGTTGATACCTTAAAGGTGGTTATTCCGATGGCAGGATTGGGCACGCGCCTCCGACCGCACACCTGGAGCAAGCCCAAGCAGCTTGTCAGTGTGGCTGGCAAGACGGTCCTGGATCATGTCCTGGGCAGCCTGTCCACGCTGCCCGATCCACAAAACATCGAGCTGGTTTCGATTGTGGGGTATTTGGGCGATCAGATTGAAGAGCACATCCGCCGCGAATATCCGCAGATCAATTCGCATTTCATCGTGCAGGAGAACCCGCGCGGCCAATCGCACGCGCTGAAGTTGGCGGAACACGTGCTCGAAGGGCCGCTGCTGATCGTCTTTGCGGATACGCTGATTGAATCAGACCTCTCCTTTCTAAAAGATGAGTCAGCCGAGGCGGTGGTGTGGGTCAAGTCTGTCCCCGACCCGCGCCGCTTCGGCGTGGCAGAGGTTGGAGAGGATGGCTGTGTGCTGCGCTTGATCGAAAAGCCGTCCGATATGTCGAACAACCTGGCGATCGTCGGTTTCTATTACTTTCAGGATGCGCGGCGGCTGATGGCTGCCATCGATGAGCAAATGAAGCGCGATCTGCAGCTCAAAGGCGAATATTATCTCGCGGATGCCGTCAATATCATGTTGGAGGGCGGGCTGCACATGCGCACCCAGTCCGTCGATGTCTGGCTGGACGCGGGAAACCCCGAAGCGCTGCTCGAGACCAACCGCTATCTGCTCCAGAAGGGTCAGGATAACACCGCCCAGGCGCTCGAGCGTCAGGACGTGGTAATTTACCCGCCCGTGTACATCCATCCATCGGCTAAGGTGGAGGGCGCCATCCTCGGCCCGAACGTTTCGATCGGGGCAGGCTGCCACGTCAGGCAGTCCATCATCCGCGATTCGATCCTGGGTGACGAGGCTGAGACAAAAGGCGTGATCCTGGAAGGTTCCATACTGGGGCGCCGGGCGCGCCTCAAGCGCCGCGCGGGCGTGATAAACGCTGGCGATAACACCGAGGTAGTTTTCTGATCTGGAGCGGCATTGCATGTCAGGCATCATAACCCGCCTGGAATGTCGCTCGGAGATCGATTATCCGGGGCGTCCGCTTGCCATCCACTGGCAGGGCTGCCGCAGGACGGTCAAGACAGTCCTGGCAGGCTGGCGCTCTCCGGACGGGACCGGTTATCGGGTCGTCACAGTGGATGGTGCAGTGTTCGATTGTTGCTATTCCGTTGCGGGGCAAGCCTGGCGGGTCAGCGAGATCGAACAGTCTGCGCCTGAAAAAATCTAAAAGGAGCCGAAATGACAAAACCCTATCTCGCCCAGCGGGTAGCCACGCTCAAACCCTCTGGAATCCGCAAATTCTTTGACATCGTTGCCACGATGAAAGACGTGATCTCGCTCGGCATCGGAGAGCCGGATTTCGCGACCCCCGATTCGATCACCCAGGCTGGCATCGCCTCTTTGCAACGCGGCGAGACCCATTACACCTCCAACTCCGGCTTGCTGGAGCTGCGCCAGACCCTGGCTGCTCATCTGGAACGGCATCATGGCGTTTCCTACGACCCGGTCAGCGAGATTGTGATCACCGTGGGCGTCTCGGAAGCCCTCTATCTGGCGATGACTGCGATTTTGAACCCGGGCGAAGAAGTGCTGATCCCCACCCCGTGTTTTGTGGCTTACCAGCCGGAGGTCATTTTGGCAGGCGGGACGCCAGTCGAGATCCCCAGCCGGATGGAGGACAACTTCCAGCCCAACCTGGAAGCTCTGCGGGGGGCGGTGACGCCCCGCACCAAGGCGATCCTGATCGGCTATCCCAACAACCCCACCGGGGCGGTCGCCTCGCGCGATACCCTGCTCGAAGTGTTGAAAATCGCTGAAGAACATGATCTGGTCGTGATTTCGGACGAGATCTACGACCGCCTGGTGTACGGCCCAGCCCATGTCAGTTTTGCCGCCCTGCCAGGCGCGCGCGAGCGCACCATTACGCTCGGCGGATTTTCAAAGGATTACGCCATGACCGGCTGGCGCATTGGCTATGCCGCTGCCCCGGCTGAAATACTCCAGGGGCTGCTGCGCATTCATCAATTCACCATCATGTCGGCGCCAACCACTGCCCAGTCAGCCGCCCTCGTCGCCCTGCAAATCGGCGAGAGCTACGTCGAGGAGATGCGCGCCGAATACGACCGGCGCCGCAAACTCATCGTCGGTGGGTTGAACCGGCTTGGTCTGCCCACTTTCGAGCCGCTGGGCGCGTTCTACGCCTTCCCGAAAATTTCGCTCGCCGATATGGACGACGAGAGCTTTGCCCAGTTGTTGCTCGAAGAGGAGAGAGTGGCGGTTGTTCCGGGTTCCGCGTTTGGCGCCGGCGGCGAAGGCTTTGTGCGCTGTTCTTACGCAACCGCGTACGAGAAGATCGAAGAAGCGCTGCATCGCATCGAGCGCTTCATGCACCGCCACGGGTAAGCCGCGCATTCGGATCGCGCCGCTGCGCCAGGCGGTTGGGTCAAAAAAAGGGAAGTAAATCACTTGGCGAAGGTGTTGCTTTTCCCTTGACGGTCTCTCCCCCTTCTGCTACCCTCTGCTTAGGAGCAGGGTAAGCGGTTATGAGTGGGTTAACCTGCATACGGCGGAAACATGCGGCGGGCGCCATACCGGGGTGCCCGCCTGTATTTTTTCGAAAAAACCGCATCCAACTAGACTTTGTTTAAGGAGAAATGCGTATGTCTGAAATGATCAATGCGTTTCAAATGGCTCAACGCCAGTTCGACCATGTAGCTGAGCAATTGAACCTCGACCCACAGGTTGCCGAGATCCTGCGCTGGCCGTCCCGAGAGTTCAAATTTGAGATCCCCATTCGCATGGACGACGGCTCGATCCGGCTGCTGTTTGGCTATCGCGTCCAGCACTGCGACGCTCGCGGTCCAGGCAAAGGCGGCATCCGCTTTCACCCCTCGGAGACGATGGATACGGTGCGCGCCCTGGCGATGTGGATGACCTGGAAGACCGCCGTAGCCGACATTCCACTTGGCGGCGGAAAAGGCGGCGTGCCGGTCGACCCGGCTACGCTGACCGTCAACGAAAAAGAGCGCCTCTGCCGCGGCTGGGTCCAGCAGATGTGGCGCAACATCGGGCCGCGCCAGGACGTTCCGGCTCCCGATGTCGGCACCACCCCGCAGATGATGGGCTGGATGATGGACGAGTATTCCAAGATCGTCGGTCAATATACCCCCGGCGTGATTACAGGCAAGCCGGTTGGCGGAGGCGGTTCGCTCGGACGCAAGGAGGCGACTGGGTTCGGCGTAATCTACTCCGTGCGCGAAGCTATGAAGCACCTCAAGATCGACCCGCAGAAATCCACCGCCGCCATCCAGGGCTTTGGCAACGTTTCTCAGTACGCTGCCATCGGTTTTACCGATCTGCTGGGCGGCAAAGTGATCTGCGTCTCCTATTGGGACCGTGATGACCGCGCGGCTTATACCGTCTCGCGCCAGGCTGGGGTCGATCCGCGCTTTCTTCAATCGATCACCGACCAGTACGGCTCGATCGATAAAAGCAAGGCTCGGGAAGCCGGCTATGTCATCGAGGATGCGGAGGCTTGGATCTCCAAGGACGTGGAAGTGCTGATCCCCGCCGCTCTCGAAGGTCAGGTCAATGCTGAAAGCGTCAAAAAGGTCAGCGACCGGGTGCGCATCGTCGCCGAGGGCGCCAACGGACCCACCACCCCTGAAGCCGATGATGTCTTCAAAGCCAGCCCCATCTTCGTCATTCCAGATTTCCTCTGCAACGCGGGCGGGGTGACGGTTTCCTACTTCGAGGGCGTTCAAAACGACATGAATTACTATTGGACGCGCGAGGAAGCCCTCGATCGCCTCGACACCAAGATGACCCAGGCGTTCAGCGGCGTGCTCGAGATGTCCGAGAGCGAGAAAGTCTATATGCGCGATGCCGCTTACATGGTCGCCATCAAACGCGTCGTCACCGCGATGGAGCTGCGCGGCTGGATTTAAGCCTCCCAACCCGGCTCTTTGTGCTGCGTTTTCTAATCGACAGGGTGTTTGGCTGCAAACACCCTGTTATCGTTTCTGTTATCGTTTATAATTTCGATATCAGTCAATCACGGGTACGCTGAGGTTTTTTGAACTTCGGCGGGTTCGGTAGGATACCCCTGGCTGTATCTTCCCTGCGGGGGTGCAGCCTTGCGCGACAAACCTGGCTGGGTATCGTGTTTTTCTGGAAACTTACGTTAATCTAGGAGTGGACTGCCATTATGAAGGTAACCGTTCTGCAAGAAAATCTGGCTCGCGGTCTCGGCATCGTCTCGCGCGCGGTCTCTCCGCGCAGCACACTGCCCGTCCTGGCGAACATTTTAATCGCCACAGATGAAGGGCGCCTGCGCCTCTCGGCGACCAACCTGGAATTGGGCATCACCTGCTGGATTGGCGCCAAGATCCACGAAGAAGGCTCCACCACCGTACCGGCTCGCACCTTCTCCGACCTGGTGAGCACCCTTTACGACACCCAGGTAGAGATGGACCTCAACCTCCGCACCCAGACCCTCAACCTGCGCTGCGGCGCTTCGAACACCGATCTCAAGTGTATCGACGCTCAGGAGTTTCCGCCCATGCCGGTCGCGGACTTCAGTCAGGCGCTGGAGATCAACGTGGCGGACTTCAAAGAAATGGTCCAGCAGGTGGTGTTTGCCGCCTCGACCGACGACGCACGCCCCATCCTGACCGGCGTGCTGGTCAACGTCCAGGACGATCAGATCACCCTCGCCGCTGCGGATGGTTTCCGGCTCTCGGTGCGCAAAGGATCGCTCTCCACGCCCGCCGCTCACCCGCTTAAAGCGGTGATACCCGCCCGTGCCCTGGCTGAACTGGCGCGCATCGCCAGCGACGGCGAGCGCACTGTGCGCATGATTCTGCCCAAAGAGCGCGGCCAGGTCATCTTCCGCCTGGACGATGTTGAGCTGGTTTCCCAGCTTATCGAAGGCTCCTTCCCCGATTACGAGCAGATTATCCCGCGCCGCTGCGAGACGCGCTCGGTCCTCTCGACCGCCTCCTTCCTCAAAGCCTGCAAGCAGGCTGAGATCTTTGCCCGCGAAGGTTCGCACATTGCGCGCCTCAACATCAACCCGGGCGGCGAGCTCCAATCCGGTGTGGTCGAGATCTCCGGGCAGTCCGAAGAGACCGGCTTCAACCAGAACATGGTCGATGCAGCTATCGAAGGTCCCCCGCTGCTGATCGCCTTCAACGTCCGCTTCCTGCGCGAGGTGCTGGACGTGATCCACACCCCCAATGTGGCGTTGGAGACAACCGCCGACACCCTGCCGGGCACCATCCGACCCGTGGGCGGAAGCGATGGGCAGGCGGAGTTCCTCCACGTCATCATGCCCATGCACCTGGCAAGCTGAACCCCTGGCAGAGCCTGGCTCTGCCTTTTTGCCGGTCATATTATGACCCTGCCTCTGGCGCCTTCGGACCGCACTCTCCATATCTATCTGTCTCTGGCGCAGTATCCCGTGCTGAGCGCGCAGATCCGCTCGCGCATGCGCCGCGCCCTGTTTGCGCGCGGCGTGATCAGCCCGCAGGCTTTCGAAGCCGAGGCGCGCGAAAAAGCCATCCGCTCACAGGCGCTTGAAGGCTTGCACGACCCATTCTCGGAGGAACCGGCTGAAATCTGGGACCTGCGCCTGACCCGCGTGCGCGATCACCTCACAGACTTCTATTTCGCTTACAACCTGCCCTTCGATCTGTTTGAGCGCATCGTGCGCGATACCCTGGATGAGCGCGGCGCCGGCATCGGCGAGGCGGGGCTGTCCTTCAACCCGGAGCTTGCGCCGCAAAACATGCTTTTTGAGCAGGCGGCTCTGATCGAAAAAATGCCCCCCGCCGAGCGCGCCAAACACGAAGCCCGTTTGCGGGAGATCAAAGTCGTCCTGATCCGCACCATGATCAGCGACCAGCTTGCCTATGTCAAGATTGCCAAAGACTGGTTCACGCTTGCCGACCTGAACGAAATCCGCGCGCGCAAGGTTGGTCAGGGCAAGATCGGCGGTAAAGCCGCCGGCATGCTGCTCGCCGCGCGCATCCTGACCGAGGTAGGCGACGACGAGATCCGAGCCAGCCTGCGCCTGCCCGATTCCTATTTTCTGGGCGCCGACCTGACCTACACCTTCATGGCGCTCAACGGGTTGATGACCTGGAACGACCAGAAATACAAGCTCGAGCAGGAGATCCGCGCCGATTATCCCCGCATCCAGGAAGAATTCCTCAGGGGCGAGTTCCCCGAAGACATCTTGGATAAGTTTCGCGGGCTGCTGGAAAAAGTGGGCAACGTCCCCTTGATCGTCCGCTCTTCCAGCCTGCTCGAAGACAACTTTGGCACATCCTTTGCGGGGAAATACGACAGCTTTTTCCTGCCCAACCAAGGCAGCCCGGATGAGAACCTGCGCCAGTTCGCGACCGCCATTATGCGCATTTATGCCAGCACGCTCAACCCCGATGCGCTGCTCTACCGCCGCGCGCGCGGTCTGCAGGACTACGATGAGCGCATGGCGGTGCTGGTCCAGGTGGTGCAGGGCGATCGTTTTGGACGCTATTTCCTGCCCCACGCCGCCGGGGTGGCTTTCAGCCGCAACCTCTACCGCTGGTCGCCCCAAATCCGGCGGGAGGACGGCTTCGTGCGCATGGTCTGGGGTCTTGGAACGCGCGCCGTTGACCGGGTCGGCAACGATTACCCGCGCCTGGTCGCGCTCAGCCACCCCCTGCTGCACCCCGAAACGTCCGTCAAGTCGATCCGCCGCTATTCGCAGCAGTATGTCGATCTGATCGACCTGCAGGAGAACGTCTTTACAACGCTGCCGGTGGAACAGGTGATCAACCCGCGGTATCCGGTTCTGCGCTATCTGTTTCAGCTTGACCAGGGCGATTACCTAGCGCCGCTGCGCACTATGCCGGGCGGGCACGATGGACACGATCTGGTGCTGACCTTTGATGAGCTGCTGCGCCGCACGCCCTTCCCCAGGCGGCTGAACCGCATGCTGCAGATCCTGGAGCGGCATTACTCATCCCCAGTCGATACCGAGTTCACCTTGCGCCTGCTCGATCCCCAAAGCCTTCACCCCGAGGTGGAGATCGCTATCCTGCAATGCCGCCCGCAAAGCCACATCCAGGAAAGCGAGGCTCGCCTCCCCAAGGAACTAGACCCGCAGGACATTGTGTTCTCCACCACCTCGATGGCGCCCCAGGGACGCGTGAGTGAGATCGACTACGTCCTGTTCGTCCCGCCCGAAGGCTATTTCGCCCTGCCGACTTCCACTGCCCGGGCTGAACTGGGTCGGCTGATCAGCCAGCTCAATGCCCTGCTCAAGCACGAGACCTACATCTGCGTGGGACCCGGGCGCTGGGGCACCTCTACCCCAGACCTGGGCGTGCCAATCAGCTACGGCGACATCTATCACACCCGCGCGCTGGTCGAATTGACCGGCAACTTCTTGGGACCGGCTCCCGAACCTTCTTTCGGCACCCACTTCTTTCAGGACTTGGTCGAATCGAACATCTATCCGCTCGCGATCCAGCTCGAAGACCCGGAAGCGCTGTTCGACCGGGCGTTCTTTTACGAGACGCCCAACCACCTGCGCGAATTCATCCCCGAAGCCGCCATGTTCGAAACCAGCCTGCGCCTGCTGCACGTCACCGATTTCCGCTTTGGCAGCCATCTCGAGCTGGTGATGGACGACCAGGCGGGACGGGCGGTTGCCTTTCTAGTTCCGGAGGATGTGTAATGAAACGCTTTATTGCCGTAGCGGGCAACATCGGCGTGGGCAAGTCCACGCTGGTCACGCTGCTCTCCGAGCGGCTGGGCTGGAAGCCGTTCTTCGAGCCGGTCGAGGAGAACCCCTACCTGGCTGACTTCTATCGCGATATGCGCTCCTGGGCGTTTCACTCGCAGATCTATTTCCTCACCCGCCGGCTGCGCATCCATCGCGCCCTGATCCAGCACGCCAACTCTGCCATCCAGGACCGCAGCGTTTACGAGGACGCCGAGGTGTTCGCCTACAACTTACACCTTCAAGGACAAATTGGCGACCGCGATTACCAGTCCTACCGCGACCTGTACGAGGTGCTGACCGAGTTCCTGCCCCCGCCCGATCTGGTGGTGTATCTGCGCGCTTCGGTGCCCACGCTGCTCGAACGTATCCGGACGCGCGGGCGCGATTACGAGCGCCGCATCTCGCCCGAATACCTGGAGCAGCTCAACCGCCTCTACGAGCGCTGGATCAACGCGTTCAAGCTCTGTCCGGTGCTGGCGGTGCCCGCCGATGACCTGGATTACGTCACCATCGCGGCGCACCTGGACCTGGTCGTGCGCAAGGTGGAGGAGAAGCTCATGGGTAAGGACGAAGTCGTCTTCGAAGCGGGCGAGTTGAGCCAATAATCAAAACCCGCAAGGTTTTCGAAAACCTTGCGGGTTTGCTCTCTGGCGCCCGCGGCGCGACTCGAACACGCGACCCTTTGCTCCGCAAGCAAATGCTCTAATCCACTGAGCTACGCGGGCGTTTCTGGCTTTGGGCGTCCCCCATTTTACCACTTTCCACGGTTTGCGCAAGCGCCGAATCGACCGATCAACCGCGGCAGAGATGAACCAAGACACTCAATTTTGACTGCAAGAATTCGGATTTTAGCAGACCGAACGCACATATGCATGAAATCCTGAGAAAAAAGGTCAATTCACCTTGCAATTTTATTAATTGACTTCTCACTTTGATTGTGATAACATGGTCGAAATCTTCCGAACGAGCCGCAAATGAACACCAAAATAGAATTCAACGAGCTTGTGCTTCAATTGCGGCTGGATGTGGTCATGGAAGGTTTTGACGATGGCGCGCTCATCCTGCGCCTCGCCGACCGGCACTTGATCGAGGTCAACCCAGTCGGTCAACACATCCTGGAGTTGATCGACGGGAAGCGCAGCCTGGCGCAGGTAGCCGGCTTGCTGGCTGAGCGCTACGCCATCACGACAGCCGAAGCCCTGCAAGACGTCCTGACTTTTTGCACCGATCTGCGTGCGCAGGGGGTGCTCGAAGCGGCTGAACTTAAAAATGACGAGGAGATAAAAAACATGGCGGAACACGCGCCGCTCAAACTACGCTACCTGCGCAACCCGGACGTCGTCTTGCGCGAGGAGGACGAGGACGGCGGCTTGCTTTTCAACCCCGACACCAACCAGGTCAAGGTCGTCAACCCGACCGGGCTGTTTATCTGGCAGCGCTGCGACGGTCAGCACGATTTCGATCAGATCGCCGCGGCGATGCTCGAAACCTACGAAGACGCGCCGGTCGATGAAGTGCGCCAGGACCTCCAGGAGTACCTGGACGGCATGCACCAGACCGGTTTTATCGGTTTGCTGGAGGAATGATAAACCGTGCAGGCTGGTATTAAAAATGCAACTGCAAATCACGTGTCAATCACAAAACATTAGAAATCTCTCTGTGAACTCGGTGTCTTATCGTAAAACCTTATCATTAAAGGTAGCTCAATTAAAGGTGGCTCATGAACGATCAGCAAACGGAAAATCAACAAACTGAAATGAGAGTCATGTCCAGCCCGCGCCACGTGGACATCGCCGTCACCGGGCGCTGCAACCTTTCCTGCGCGTACTGCTTCTACTCCGACGAGATGACCGCCCGCGGCGACCTGCCGACCGAAACCTGGCTCAATTTCTTTGAGCAACTGGGCCGCCTGGGCGTGATGACCGTCACCCTGACCGGCGGCGAGGTCTTCTCGCGCCGCGACCTCTTCACCCTGATCGACGGCGTGATCGCCAACCACATGCGCTACAGCCTGCTCAGCAATGGCACCCTGATCACCCCAAAGATCATGGAGCAGTTCGCCGCCGGCAAGCGCCGTCAGCGCCTGGACTCGATCCAGATTTCGATCGACGGCTCGACCGCGGAGGTGCACGACATGAGCCGCCCGAAGAGCTTCGAGCGCGCCCTGCGCGGGCTCAAGCTGCTCAAAGAGGCGGGCTTCCCGGTCACCGTGCGCGTCACCGTCAACCGCCACAACGTGGACGACCTGGAGAACACCATCCGCCTGCTGCTCGACGAAGTGGGTTTGGCGAGCATCGGCACCAACGAAGCCTTTCCTTGCGGCGCAACCGACCGCTCCGGCGAGATCACGCTGACCTCCGAACAACGCCGCCAAGCAATGCGCGTGTTGACCGAGTTGAACGAACGCTATCCGGGACGGATCAGCGCCAGCGCCGGTCCGCTCGCCTATGCGCGGGAGATGAAGAAGATTCAAGAAGCCATGGCGCGCGGCGAGACCGGCTTCCCGGGGCGCGGCTGCCTGACTGCCTGCGGCGGTGTGTTCTCCCAAATGGGCGTGATGCACGACGGCACCATGGTGCCTTGTCACATGCTGAGCACGCTGTCCATCGGGAACATCCAGCAGATCGGGCTCGACCAAGCCTGGCAGTCGGGCGCCTGGATCCAGGCTGCCCGTCAGCGCTATACCATTCCGCTGAGCTCGCTGGAGAGCTGCCGCGACTGTGAGTACCTGGACTTTTGCACCGGCGGCTGCCCGGGCGGGGCGGTCTATTTATATAACGACCTGAACACCCGTAACCCGCTCGACTGCTACCGCCTCCGCCAGGCGGAAGACCTGGCGGCTCGAACGAACCTTTTACAGGTATCCTTACCGGAAGATGGGAGAATTGTTTCATGACCGACCGCGTCCTAGACTTGCCCGAGGGCGTCCCGCCGCTCAACACTTACTACGCCTACCTGACCGCGGGCTGTAACCTGGCTTGCCGTCACTGCTGGATCAGCCCAGTCTATCAGCCCAACAGCGGCACCGGCGGGCATCTGGATTTCGAGTTGTTCAAGCTGGCGATCGAAGAAGGGCTGCCGCTGGGTTTGGGGAGCGTCAAGCTGACCGGCGGCGAGCCGCTGCTCCACCCCGATTTCATCCGCTTCGTGGATCTGATTCGCGATAACAAGCTTAACCTGACGATCGAGACCAACGGCGTCCTGATGACCCCCGAGCTGGCGCGCTACTTGCGAGAAAACAGCACCCTGCGCCACATCTCGGTCAGCCTCGATGGGGCGACCGCGGCTACCCACGATCCGTTTCGCGGCGTGAAAGGCAGCTTTGAGAAGGCTTGCCAAGGTATTCGCGCGCTGGCAGATGTGGGTTACCACCCGCAGGTGATCATGAGCCTGCACGCCGGTAATGTGCATGAGATCGAAGCGTTGGTTGTCTTAGCCGAATCGCTGGGCGCTGGTTCAGTCAAGTTTAATCTAATACAGCCCTCTGGCCGCGGCGAAGTGATGACAAATCGAGGGCAAGTGCTCGATATTCAGAAATTGATTGAGCTTGGCACATGGGTAGAAGGAACGATTCAAAAGCAGACCCCGGTACGCCTTCACTATAGTTGGCCAATGGCTTTCAATACCATAAATCGATTATTGGCAGACGGAAGGGATGCTTGCGGGATTTTTAATATTTTAGGCATTCTGTCCACAGGGCATTTAGCGATGTGTGGAATTGGTATGCAGGTTAGCGAACTTTGTTATGGAATGATTGGAAATGAGCCAATCAAGGATATATGGGCGTTCCATCCGATGCTAAGAGAATTACGCCAGAACCTGACAACCAGTTTTGAGGGTGTGTGCAGCAATTGTATTTTCTCTTCTCTCTGCTTAGGTTCTTGTGTGGCTAGCAATTACCAGCTCACCGGTCAATTAAATACTTCATTCTGGTTTTGTCAGATGGCTTCTGATATGCAATTGTTCCCAACATCTCGGCTTCGTGCATAAAAAACCAATAAGACTAGGAGGCAGCAAATGAAATATCAAAAACCAATTTCCCAGGAGATAAGTTCACATCCGGTTGCGGAGGGGGAGTGTAATAGTGGTACCATTCCCACCGAAAGATGTTTCACGGGTTATACAAATGTAGGGTCTTGCACTAGAGGCTTCACAGCAGGGCAGACATGCAATCAGGGTGATGCGGCTAACCTTCCAACAGGTTGTAACCCAGGAACAGTAGTGACACACTGCGTTGCTGGATTTGTTGCAGGACTCGAATAAGATCAAAAAACTAAAAGAAGAAAAAACTCTGGGATCTTATCTCCAACTAGGGAACTGGAGGACCTGGCTATTCCCTCGGTCTGATATTGACAATGACCTAGTTAATGAGACTAATTGTTATTTGGGTTCATTTCTGGTTGAAAATAACCTTCCCGATGAGCGGTACAATTTTACGCTGATTGGACATTACAGTTCTAATCTTAATACTATACCTCCATCATGGTTGCCAATTAGAGACCAACAACTATGGGATGAACTCAATGAGGCGATTCGAAATTTGGATTTTCAATCGCTTCAGGGGAACCCGGCAGCTTTCTGGTGGCCGCAAAAAGTAAATGGGGTTGAGCCAATCAGTGATTTAGAACCATATAGCGACAAACTCTCTGCAATCATCGTTCGAAATAACAACGAATACGCATCTTTGCAAGCCTTCTTATTTCTTATCTTTCTTGCAAATCGATGGCATGTTCTACGAGGTGGAGTTTGCATTCACTCTGCGGCAGTTGAAAGCAGAGATAAGGGTTTTCTATTTCTAGGCGAATCGACTGCTGGGAAAACTACGGTATCTTTATTGAGCTCATCAATAGACTGTAAAGTTTTAGGGGATGATCTGAACGTCATCACATACGATCAAGACCGCGGATATCGATTATCCGCTATGCCCAGCGCAGCGGGATCGCCTGTGGGTTATTCCATGGATAGACCGCCATTGCGGGGTGTTTTCGTTTTAAGAAAAGATCAGCGCGACTACCTGGCGCCTATTGGCTCTAAGAAATTAGCCCAATATCTCTTTGAGGGCGTTGGACAAACACCCAAAGCGAGTCGTTTACCCAGCCATGAACTCAGGCTTTCATTCGAAACCTGTTGCCGCATCGCCCGCAGCGTCCCGGGCTACGAACTGCACTTCCGCAAATCGCCCGACTTCTGGAAGCTGATCGATGCCGAGTTCCCTGACTGAAAGCGACCTGATCCCCTCCTGGGCGGAGCAGCGCGGCTTGACACGCTGCTTTGTGTATAACGGTCCGAGCATGCGCCCCACCTTCGCCCCCGGGCAATTGCTCTACGTGCGCCCGCTGACGGCGGATTTGCAGCCCGGCGACGTGCTGGTCTTTCAGGACCCGGGTTCCGCCGAGCGCTTTGTCGTCCACCGCGCGCTGGCGCTCACTCACGACGGTTGGCTCATGCGCGGCGACAATAACCGCCTGCAGGACGCCGCTCCAGTGCCGCTCAGCCGGATCGTCGGGCGGGTCGAACTGGCAGAGGCGGGCGGGGATTACCGCCCGGTGCGCGGCGGACGGTTCGGTTTGTGGCGCGCCGCGCTGCGCTGGGGGTTGTACCAGCCGCTCCAGGCGTTCCGGCTGGTCTTCGGCTGGCTCTACCGCGCCCTGCGCGGCTGGAGCCCCCTGCGCCGCTGGCTCAAATTGCGCTTCGGCGGCGGGCTGCAAACCGTGCGCCTCGAGACGCCTCAAGGTCCGCTGGTCAAGACCCTCTGGCGCGGGCGTCCCGTGGCGCGCTGGCAGCCCCACACCGGGCGCTTCGAATGCCGCAAGCCGTTCGATATGTTTGTTGATAAACCGGACGTGAGGGAAAAAGAGGGAAACCGCGCTGACACAGAAGTCGCCGAAATTCCTCAATAAAAATCTCCGTGCATTCCCTGTCTCTGTGGTTAAATAAACCCGGCTAGCCGAAATGAATTCCTGGTTTTCTTACCTGCGCCGCGGGCTCAACCGCACCCTGCCGTCCGACCGCCTGGCATCCCCTGGCGCGGCTGGCGACCTGCGCCGCCAGCTGGCTAACCTGCGCCCTTACCTTCGGCGTCACTGGGGCGGGCTGGTTTTCGGCGCCGTCCTGGTGCTGCTTGCCACGCTGATCGCCCTGCCCCAGCCGCTGGTTTACGCCTATATCATCGACGACGCCATCCTGGCGGGGCAGCTCGATAAACTGATCTACGCGGCGCTGGCGCTGGGCTTGCTCAAAATTACCAGCATGGGGCTCAACGCCTTGCAGCAGTTCTACTTTGCCCGCTTCGAGCAGCAGGTGATCCTCGAAATCCAGGGCGACCTGCTCGAGCGCGCCCTGCGCTTCCCCAAAGCCTTCTTCGACGAGAAGGAAACCGGCTACCTGATGCAGCGGCTGACCGGGGATGTCTCCGGTCTGCGCTGGTTCTTTTCCAGCACCGCGGTTTCCATTCTGAGCAGCCTGGCGCGCCTGATCGGCGGAACGGTGATGTTGTTCTACCTGGAGTGGCGGCTGGCGCTGGCGGCGTTGATCGGCGCGCCCGTGATGGCGCTGGCGGTGCGCTTCTTCTTCTCCAGGCTGCACGCGCTGAGCCATCATTCGATGGAGCAGCAAGCCCAGGTCTCGCGCGAGGTCCAGGAATCGCTCTCAGCCACGCCGCTGATCAAAGCCTTTGCGACCGAGAGCCAGACCGCCGACAAAGTCATGGGCGCCCTGCGCGCCGCACGCGACCTGGCGCTCGAACAGACTGCAGTCAACTGGCTGGCAGGGCAGGCATTCAGCCTGGCGCCCGACCTGGCGCGCGGGCTGGTTTTCCTGGCGGGCGCGGTCTGGATCATCCAGGGGCGCTGGCAGCTTGGGCAGTTGTTCGCGTTTCAATCGTATCTGGGGTACGTTTACGGTCCCGCCATGGCGCTCGCCAGCATGTCCCTCCAGTTTCAGAACGCCCTGACGGCTCTGGAGCGCGTCTCCGCCCTGTTCGAGATCCTGCCCGAGGAGAACCTCGGTCGCGGACGTGCGGTCGACCGCCTGCGGGGTGAGATCGAGTTCAAAGAGGTGAGCTTTTCTTACAACAGCGTGGATCCGGTGCTGCAAGAGCTGTCGGCGCACATCGCCCCCGGCGAGCAGGTTGCCATCGTTGGACCGTCCGGGGTGGGCAAGACCACCCTGGTCAGCCTGATCCTGCGCTTCTACCGCCCCACTCAGGGGGAGCTCTATTTCGATGGTTTACCGGCTTCCGAATACGAGTTGTCGGCGCTGCGCCGCCGCATCGGTTACGTCTCGCAGAGCCCGCTGCTGTTAGCCGGCACGATCCTGGAGAATCTGCGCTATGGCGAGCCGCAGGCGCCCTTCGCAGCCGTCGAGCGGGCTGCCCGCGCCGCCGGCATTCACGACTTTATCGCCGGGCTGCCGCTCGGCTACGATTCGCCCGTCGGCGAGCGCGGCGTCAACCTCTCGGAAGGTCAGAAACAGCGCCTCTCGCTGGCGCGCGCGCTGATCAAGGAGCCCGATATTCTGATCCTGGACGAACCGACCGCCGCCCTCGACAGCCTGACCGAGCAGTGGATCTTCGAGGCGCTTCCGCAATTGGTGCGCGGCAAAACCGTCTTTCTGGTCGCCCACCGCCTCGCCACCGTCCAGAACGCCGACCGCATCATGCTCTTGAACGAGCGCCGCCTGGTCGATTTCGGCGCGCACCACGAACTGCTCGCGCGCAGCGACTATTATCGCACCCTGGTCGAGAGCCAGGCTCTGGCAGCTTAGCGGCTTGCCGCGTCGGTCTGCTTAAGCCCTCAGTTTCGCGCCCAACTCCCGTTCCAGCTCGCGGATGATGCGCTGGCGGATCTTGAGCACTTCTTCGTCCGTGAGCGTCTTCTCAGCCGATTGGTAGGTCAGGCTGTACGCCAGGCTTTTCATGCCCGCGCTAATTTGTTCGCCGCGGTACACGTCGAACAGCCGCAGCCCCTTCAATATGCGCCCCCCCGCCGCGCGGATCACCTGCTCGACCCGCTCAGCCGGGATACCCTCGTCCAACACCAGCGCCAGGTCTTCCAGCACGGGCGGGTAAGCCGCGACCGCTTCCACCTCGACCTGCGCCGGGATCTGTTCCAGCAGCACATCCAGGTCCAGATCAGCCGCCAGCACAGGGGCTTCGGGCAGTTCATAATGGGCGCGCACCAGCGGGTGCAGCTCGCCCATCGCGCCTAACTCACGCTTGCCAATCAGCAGCCTGGCGCATTTTCCCGGATGAAAGGCGGCGGTGGATGCCTGTTCCGGGCTTTCGGGCGGCAGGAAGCGCACCCCCTCCAACCTGAGCCCCGTGAACAACCCCTCCAGGATACCTTTCAGGTCATAGAAATCCATCACCGCCGCGTCGCTGGCTTGCCAGGCGGACGGCTGGCGGCGTCCACAGACGATCAGCGCCAGGCGCGCCGCCTCTTCCGGCAGGTCGCTTCCTGAGACGGCATGGAATACGGGACCAATCTCGAACAGCGCCAGACGCTCGCGCAGCCGCGCGTTGCGTTCGACCACCTCCAGCAGGCTGGAAAGCAGGCTGCGCCGCAGCACATTGCGGTCGTTGACGATCGGGTTGGCGATTTTTACGTAGCCATCCGCCGCCGCCTCGGGAACTGGCTGCAGCCGGCTTTCCCTTTCAGTCGAGGTCATGCGGTAGGTAACCGCTTCCTGCAAGCCCAGGTTCACCAGCAGGTCGCGCACCCGTTCTTCGCCCTCATACTCGGGGTTGCCAAGCTGGTGCGGCAGTTCGTCCGCCATGCGCGTCTCGGGGATGCGCTCGTACCCGTAGATGCGCGCGATCTCCTCGATCAAGTCCGCCAGCCCGACAACCCCGCTCCCAATATCCAGCCGGTGATCCGGGGCAGCGGCGCGCACCCGCCCCCCTTGCAGCTCTACTTTGAAATCCAGGCGGCTTAAGATCTCGGCGATCTCTGCCGCGCTCAATTCGATCCCCAGCCAGCGCCGCACCTCTTCCGATCCGATCTCGACCACTGATTCGACCGGCGGAAGCGGGTAGTTGTCCACCAGACCGCGGCTGACCACCCCGCCTGACCAGCGGCGCATCAGCTCCAGCCCGCGCTCCACGCCGCGGAGCGCCAGCGCCGGGTGCACCCCGCGCGAGAAGCGGTAAGACGCCTCGGAGGGCAGCTTTTGAGCGTTGGCGGTGCGCCGGGTGTTGATGAAATTCCAGTTCGCGCCCTCCAGCAGCACACCGCGCGTGTTCGGGGTCACTTCGGTCTCTAATCCGCCCATCACGCCGGCGAGCGCCAGCGGACCCGCCGTGTCGCACACCAGCACGGTGAAATCATCCAGGGTGCGCTCCTCTCCGTCCAGCGTGGTGATTTTTTCGCCCGGCTGGGCGCGGCGGGTGATGATCGTCGGCGCTTTCCCGCCAGCCCGCTTCATCAGCAGGTCATAGTCGAAGGCGTGCAGCGGCTGACCAACTTCGATCATCACATAGTTGGTCGCATCGACGATGTTGTTGATGGGGCGCATCCCTGCCAGGTGCAGCCGGCGCTGAACCCAATACGGGCTTTCGCCGATGATGATCCGCTCGATCAACCCGGCGACAAAGCGCGGGTTGAGTTCCGGCTCCTCGATCACAATCGCGAGCTTGCCTGCGATCGCGCCCCCTTCAGCCGTGAAGCTGTAATCGGGCTCGCGCAGCGGCTTGCCGGTGATCGCCGCGACCTCGCGCGCCACCCCCAGGATGTTTGCGTCGCGGGCGATGTTGGGCGTGAGCGAGATGTCCAGCACCGCATCGCCCATGTAATCCGCCAGCGCCACGCCAACCGGCGCATCCTCGTCCAGGAGGATCACGCCCTCGTGCGCTTCCGAAATCCCCAGTTCTTTTTCGGAGCAGATCATCGAATAGGATTCGACCCCCCGGATTTTTGTCCGCTTGAGGGTGATCAGCGTTTGCCCTGGCTGGTGTCCGTCGTAGAGACGCGCCCCTTCGCGCGCATAGGCGACCTTGAGCGGTTTCTCGAGCCTGCCCAACCCCTTGTAGGGGTAAAGGTTCGGCGCCCCGGTCAGCACGGTGTGTATTTGCTCGCCGTCATCCAACTCGCACAGCACCAGCCGGTCGGCGTTGGGATGCGGGTTTACTTCGTACACCGCGGCTGTGACGATCTTCTGGGGGTCCCACTCGATCCCCGAGATCTTGGTCACCGGCTGGCTGTGCGGCTGGTCTGCGCTGCCCCCGGGCATGGGCAATCCGACGAAATGGATCTCGTCCACCTCCAACCCCGCCATGGTGAGCCGGTGAGCCAGTTCCTCGATCGGCAGGTCGATCTCGACGAAATCTTTGAGCCATGAAACAGGTACTTTCATTGTCGCATCCTCTCAAAATTGTTCCAGGAACCGCAAGTCGTTGGCATAGAAGTAGCGGATGTCGTCGATGCGGTGACGCAGCATCGCGATCCGCTCGGGACCCATCCCAAACGCAAAGCCGGTGTAGGTCTGCGGGTCGTAGCCCCCGTTTGCCAGCACCGTCGGGTGCACCATTCCGCAACCCAGAATCTCCAGCCAGCCCGTGCGCTTGCAGACCGGGCAGCCCGCGCCCTGACACACAAAGCACTCGATGTCCATCTCGGCGCTCGGCTCGGTGAACGGGAAGTGTGAGGCGCGAAAGCGTGAGCGCACGTTTTGCCCAAAGAACCGCCGCGCAAAATCGCTCAGCGTGCCTTTCAGGTCGCCCATGGTGATCCGCTTGCCCACTGCCAAGCCTTCGATCTGGTTGAACTGTATCTCCGAGCGGGAGGTGACCTGCTCATAGCGGAAGCTCATCCCGGGCAGCACCAGCCGCACCGGCGGCGGATCGCCTGGGTACATGGCTGCGATGGCGCGCATCGCGCGGATCTGACCCGGGGAGGTGTGGGTGCGCAGCAAAACCGGGTTGTCGCCGCGTTCGCTCTGGGTGTCGACGTAAAAGGAGTCCTGCATCTCGCGCGCCGGGTGGTGCGGAGGGAAGTTGAGCAGTTGGAAGTTGAACTCATCCAGTTCGACTTCGCGCGAGCGGTAGACCTGAAAGCCCATCTCAGCGAACACGCTGATGATCTGGCGCATCGTCAGCGTCGTGGGATGCAGCCGCCCGTGCGCCACGGGACGTCCGGGCAGCGTCACATCCAGCCGTTCGGCGCTCAGCGATTGCAGCACCGCCGACCGGCGCAGCGCCTGACTGCGCTCCTCCAGGGATGTTTCCAGCAGGCGTTTCACCTCGTTGGCGCGCCGTCCGATCTGCGGACGCTCCTCTTTTGGCAGCCCGCCCAGCCCGTCGAAAGCGCGCATCAGCGGAGAATTACGCCCCAGGTGGCTCACTTTCCACTGCTGCAGGGCCTCCTCGCTGGTTGCGGTCCCCAGCTCATCCAGCGCCTTTTGTTCGATCTGGTCCAGTTGTGCTAACATCGATCCTCCTGTCTGCCCCGGTTTTGTCAACGGAGCCTGATTGCATAAAAAACCCCGTCCGCTTAGGGACGGGGTTCTGCCCGCGCTACCACCCTGCTTAGCCGTTTCAAGCGGCTCACTCGGTTCCAACAGCGGAGCCGCTGCTCCTGCGATTGGTCCCCCCGGATAACGCTGGGGCTGCGGCTCGCACTACTAGGAATGAGGGTGCATCCATTCACACGAGCAGCTCCGGAAGGAACTTCAGCCAGCTTCCACAGAGCCGGGGTCTCAGTCTGCGCCCCGTGCCTCCCTGACAGTTTCCACAAGCCTACTTTCTTCCATCGTCGCTTGTTAGGGTAATTGTAATTGTCTCTATTATCCGCAAAAAACAGCCTGTGTCAAGGTCTCCTGATTTTGGGAAGTGGTGAAAAAATGGGCTGAAAATGGGGTGTGATTAATTGCCCGATATGCTGCTGAATAGAACCCAAAATGACCCCTCCCTCATCCTCCCCAAATCCAGGCGGGGAAAACTCCGCATGGATTTGGGGAGGTCAGGGTGGGGGAAGAACACTGTCTCAACATGGTTGTTTGAACTTCAAGGGAATCCTGATTTTTGGCTCAGGGGTGTTTGCAATGCCTGCTCGTTAGCGGTGCAGGAATCGCATGAATTTAGACCACGTCTCGTAAAAATAAGCTTGTTGGAGAGGAGTGGGGGAAAAACAATATAGTAAGGAAGTCTTATCAAGGTTTAATCGGCTTCAGCGGTTTCCTAGTGTTAAAATCGAGCGAATTCGGAGGTTTCTATGAGCTTAAAGAAGGACGATCAAGAGTCTGCCAAGCGCGCCGCCGCGACCAAAAAGAAACCAGCGAGGTTCACGGACGATGAACAAGCTGCGATGAAGGAGCGCGCCCAAGAGTTGAAGGCGGAAGCGGGTAAACTGGAAGGGGAAAAAGCGTTGCTTGCAAAGATTGCCGAGATGCCCGAACCGGATCGCGCCATGGCTGAGCGGCTGCATGAAATTATCAAATCCAGCGTCCCAGCCCTCGCGCCGAAAACCTGGTACGGGATGCCCGCGTATGCCAGGGACGGCAAGATCATCTGCTTCTTTCAAGGCGCGCAGAAGTTCAAAACAAGGTATGCAACGCTTGGCTTCAGCGACGCGGCAAACCTGGACGAAGGCGTCATGTGGCCGACCGCCTTTGCGCTGAAGGAGTTGACTGCCGTCGAAGAGGCGCGGATTGGCGCGCTCTTGAAAAAAGCGCTAAGTTGAGGCGCGCGGCCCGACTTTAAATTAGTTCACTCTTCTTCTTTGCGCAGATGAGGGAACAGAATGACCTCGCGGATGTTCGGGCTGTTGGTGAACAACATCGCCAACCGGTCGACTCCCATCCCAAACCCCCCGCAGGGCGGCATGCCGTAGCGCATTGCCCGCAGATAATCCTCATCCATTGGGTGGCGCTCTTCGTCGTCCTGGGCGTAGTCGCGGCCCATCTCGACAAAGCGCGCTTCCTGGTCCAGCGGGTCGTTGAGTTCGGTGAAGGCGTTGCATAGCTCCATCCCCGCCAGGTAGCCCTCGAAGCGCTCGGTGATTTGCGGGTTTCCAGGCAGGCTCTTCGCCAGCGGAGAAATGTCGCGCGGATAGTTATAGACAAAGGTCGGTTGGATCAGGGTCGGCGCCAGGTAGTCTCCGAGCAGCCCGTCGATCAGTTTGCCGCGCGTGTCGTTCGGGTTGGGTTCCATACCTTTTGCCCGCATCGCAGACGCCAGGCTTTCGGCGGTCGGGTGTTGGTCGATGTCAATCCCGGTGACTTCCAGCAGCCCTTCGTTCAGTTCCATTCGCTGCCACGGCGCCCCCAGCCGAATAGTGTGGTCCAGGTATTGCAATTCGTGTTTCCCCAGCACCCGTTCGGCGGCAAACCGAATCATTTGCTCGGTGAGATCCATCACTTTCAGATAATCCGCGTACGCCCAGTAGAATTCGAGTTGGGTGAACTCGGGGTTGTGGGTGCGGTCCACTCCTTCATTGCGGAAATCGCGCCCGATCTCATAGACCCCCTCGTAGCCGCCCACCAATAGCCGTTTGAGGTACAGTTCAAACGATATGCGCAAATAGAGGTCCTGTTTGAGTTGATTGTGATAGGTGACAAACGGACGGGCGGCTGCACCGCCGTAGATCGGCTGCAGCACCGGCGTCTCCACTTCCAGAAAGTCGTGCGAATCCAAAAATTCACGCAACGCCCGCACCAACGCCGCCCGCGTGCGAAAGATCCGCCGCACCTCGGGGTTCACCGCTAGATCGGCATAGCGCTGCCGGTAGCGTAGTTCCGGCTCCGAAAGCGTTGCGTGCTGTACCACCTCGCCGTCCACGATCTCGTCTTTTGCGGCTGGCAACGGGGTGATCGATTTGGAAAGCAGTCGAAAATCCTGCACCTTTAGCGTAACTTCGCCGCTGCGCGTGCGGAACATCTCGCCCCGCGCCTGGACAAAATCTCCCAGGTCGAATTCTTTGTTGAACAGTTCCAGCTTCTCCTGACCCAGGTCGTTGGCGCGCAGAAAAATCTGGATCCGCCCCGATCCATCTTCGAGGTGCGCGAACGTGATTTTGCCCATCGGGCGCATCGAGCGCATCCGCCCGACCAGGGTCGCCTCCACCGGCGTCTCGCTGCCGGCGGCTTCCGCCTGCTCGAACTCTGCCAGGATTTGCGCGCTGGTGTGGGTGCGCTCTACCCGGTGCGGGTACGGTTCGATACCCTGCGCGCGCAATCGCGCCACTTTATCCAGCCGGGTTTGTTCGATGTTCGTGTATTTTGCAGACATTTCGTTTTTTCCTTCTAAAATCGCCGCGCAGCCGGCTGAAAAAGCAAAAGAAAAGCCCCGCGCGGGCGAAAAGTGCGCGGGGCGAAATCGTATGCCCCAGGTTTATTCTACCTTGATGATCCGGACGGTGAAGGACCCATCCGGGGCGTCCACTTTGACCACGTCGCCAGCCCGGTGGTTCAGCAGCGCCCTACCCAGCGGCGATTCGTGTGAGATGCGCCCCTCGCGCGGGTTTGCCTCGGCGGGCCCGACAATCGTGTACAGCTCAGGTTCGCCGCCCTCTTCCTGAATGGTGACCTCGGCGGCTACCTGCACCACGTCCATTTTGATACTGGTATCAATGACGCGGGCATTTGCCAGCAGCGATTCCAACTCCTGGATGCGTCCTTCGACAAAAGCCTGTTCGTTTTTCGCCGCCTCGTATTCCGCATCCTCGATTAACTCGCCGCCTTCCATTGCCTCGTGCAGGCGCGCTGCAACCTCCTGGCGTTTGATGGTGCGCAGATATTCCAGTTCCTCTTGCAACTTCTCAAAACCCTGGCGGGTTAAGTATGAAGGAGGCATTTCCTTCTCCTGGTTTGAACCAAAGGCAATAAAAAAGTCCTCCCTTCGAGGGGTCTGCTTTCAATTGCCCTTATAAATGAAAAGAATGCGGAATGCTTGAAAACCCAATCACCCGCAGCCAAAGTGCCCCAATTCTAGCATGATTTCTACCTGAGCGCAAGTTCGCGCGAAATATTATTGCGCCCTCCGGCGCAGCCGCGCATCGTCAGCGGGCGGTTCCCAGAGCAAGATCCCGCCATTTGACTCGAGATATTCGTTCAACTCTTTCCGCACGGCTGTCAAATCCAGCCAAAACGTGCTGATCTGTGATTGGTGCGCCGCGATCCCCGCGCACCAGGCTTCAAAACCGGCGCGGCTGATCGGATAGCGCCGGCTCCGCCAACCGTCCTGTTGCAGCTTTTCGATCTCCCCCGGTTCTCTGAAGACGTAGGGGAAATCCAGGTAGTAAAGCAGCGCCTGGCGGGCTGCTTCGGCGGCGGCGCGCGTCAAGCGATGATCGACGTGTCCGCCAATCGCCAGCGGGCAGACCACCTGCGCCTCGGCAGGGATCGCGCGACTCAGCTTTTGGCTGAGCCGCTTCACCAGCCCGGCTTCCAGCGGGTGGATCGGTCCAAACAACTCTGCCTGAGAAGTATAAAGAAAGTCCCCGCTGTCAGGCGCCGCTTGCTTCGTTGGACGGCTCAGGTAATCCCCGCCGGCGCGGCGGTAGATGCAGTCCGGGACTGACAGACGCCGAAATTTCGCCCCAACCCGCTTGCACGCCCGCCGGTCTTCCAGACGGCGCTGCGCCACAGCCTCCGCCCCGGTCTCCCACCGGGCGTGGTGTTCTGCGGCGAACGTCGAGAGCGCTCCCGCCGGCGGCGACCCGGCGCAGACGGTCCAGATTTCGACCGAATGCCCCTGCGCAGCCTGTTCCCAAATCAACCCGCCGCAAGAATAAACCGCGTCGTCGAAGTGTGGTGAAAGATAAATCCAGCGCACGCATTATTTTTACCATAATATCCCCCCGGTTGAAAACTTCCTTGCCACACCTCCAGCCTGGTGTTATCATCGTAATTCGAAACGAGCAATCATGATGCACAGGGAGCAGCGCTTACGTCTTCGGGTTCTTTTAAGTTTACTCATCCTCGCGACGGTTCCCTGTTATTGCAGCGGGCTGATCCTGGTCAACCTTTCCGATCGCATCGGCGCGCTACCCACGCCCACAGCCAGTCCCTCGCCAACCGAAACGCCGTCGCCCTCCGCGCCCCCCAGCCCTTCCTGGACGCCGCCGATCCTCCCCAGCGTGACTCCGCTGACGCCCACTGCCTCCCCCTCGTTGACTCCGACCCCCTTCTTTACCTGGACGCCCTCCAACACGCCTCCGCCGACGCTCACTTTTACACCGCGACCTACCGATACCCCGCTGCCTACCAATACTCCGCCGCCGACCAATACTCCACCCCCTCCGGTTACGCCCTCCTTCACGCCTCCGCCCCCCAGCGATACGCCGGTCACGCCCGAAGTCACTCCCACCGATACGCTAGAGCCAACGCCTGGCTAAACCCCCGAGGAAGCCCCAACGCCTGATCTCTAAGACAACCCTTAAAGCCGCCGGGAATGTGCGCCTCGGGTCAGCGCAGTTCCCAATCTGGGCTATAATCAATGCACCCCATCCAGAATGCATGGAGGACAATGACAGACCTGCTCCCCTTTTTGACCCAATTGATTTCTGCACCCGGTCTTTCGGGATATGAATCGCCTGTGCGTGACCTGATAGAACAGGCATGGCGCCCGCTCACCGACGAGATGCACTTCAGCCGGTTGGGCAGCCTGCATGCCTTGCGGCGCGGCGCAGGTCCAGCGCCGCGCCCATCGCTGTTAATCGCCGCCCACATGGACGCGATTGGCTTTATGGTAACCGGCGTCGTGGATGAATTCTTGCGCCTCACCGAAATCGGCGGGTTGGACCCGCGCGTGCTGCCCGGTCAACCGGTCACCGTTCACGGACGCCGCAACCTTCCAGGGGTGATCGTGCTGCCGCCAGCCCATCTCCTGCCCGAGCAAGCCGGCGACGAGCCACCCCGCCTGGAGCATTTGCTCGTGGATGTCGGGTTGCTCCCGCGCCAGGTCGAGCGGCTTGTGCGCGTGGGCGATCTGGTTTCGTTCTCTCAGCCGTCCCTCCAGTTTGGCGATGAATACCTTGCCGGTCACTCACTCGATAATCGCGCTTCCATCGCCGCCCTCACGGTGAGCTTGCAGGAACTGCACAACAGCCAGGTCGAGTGGGACGTATGGGCTGTCGCCACGGTGCAGGAAGAAGAAACCCTGGGGGGCGCGCTCACTTCCTCCTTCCAGCTCCGCCCGTCGCTGGCGGTGGTGCTGGATGTGACCTTTGGCGACGGTCCCGGCAGCCCCGCCCACCTGACATTCCCGCTTGGCAAGGGTCCAACCTTAGCCTGGGGACCGAATATTCACCCTGGACTTTTCAACACGTTCAAAGACCTGGCTGACCGGCTCGAAATCCCTTACAAGCTCGAACCGATCCCTGCGCGTTCAGGCACGGATGCGGTAGCCATCCAGACCGTTGCCGAGGGCATCCCTACCATGCTGGTCGAGATCCCGCTGCGCTACATGCACACCCCGGTGGAAGTCGTTTCTTTGAAAGACGTCCAGCGCGCCGGTCGCCTGATCGCCGAGTTTGCCGCCAGGCTGGATGACGCCTACCTCGACCAGTTGGGCTGGGAGGATTGAGGGTGAGAACCGCGCTATTTGCGTTTTACGGAGATAATGGATCTGATGATGGCGCCCAGGCGAACTCAAAAAGCTAACCTTCCTAGCAGCCCCAAAGTGGGGGCTCCTCAATTGCGCTTGCTGGAGCGGCTGTGCTGCGCCCGGGGGGTATCCGGCAATGAAGGCGAGGTGCGCCAGATCGTGCTGGAGCAGATCCGTCCCAGCGCCGATACACTCAAGGTGGATGCCCTGGGGAATGTGCTGGCGGTGCGTCACGGCAGCGCCCCGCAGCGTTTGCGCGTCATGATCGCAGCCCATATGGACGAAGTTGGGATGATGATCACCAGCGATGAAGGCGACGGCATCTTTCGTTTCGCCGCGGTGGGGGGCTTGAACCCGCGTTACCTGCCGGGGAAATCGGTCTGGGTGGGCAGCGCGCGCCTGCCGGGCGTGATTGGGATGAAGCCGATCCACCTGACCACCGCCGAAGAGCGCCAGCGCTTCGTTTCGATGGACGATTTGCGCATCGACGTCGGCTTCGAAAATCGCAAAAAGGTCAGCCCGGGCGATTGGGCTACCTTTGGGACCGGGTTCGCCCGCCTGGGGGAATCGATTTGCGCCAAGGCGCTGGACGACCGCATCGGCGTCGCCAGCCTGATCGAACTCTTCCGCAACGCGCCCCCAAACATCGAGCTTCTGGCAGCCTTCACCGTTCAGGAGGAAGTCGGTCTGCGCGGCGCGCAGGTTGCCGCCTATGCGCTCGATCCGCACCTTGCGATTGCGCTGGACTGCACCCCCGCCCACGACCTGCCCGCCTATGAGGCGCACGGTTTCAAGCCGATCGACGCTGAAAACCTGCACTACAACACGCGCCTGGGGGGCGGTCCAGCGATCTACATAGCCGACCGCGCAACCATCTCCGATCCGCGCCTGATCCGTCACCTGACCTCCACCGGCGACGAGTTGAACATCCCGTACCAGCTTCGTCAGCCGGGCGGCGGCGGGACGGACGCGGGGGCGATCCACAAACAGCGCGCCGGCATTCCGAGCATTTCTGTGTCCGTACCGGGTCGTTATCCGCACACGGGGCTGATGATCGCCCGCATCGCCGATTGGAAAAACACCCTGGCGCTCATTTATCACTCGTTGCTTCGCCTGCCTCCTGATCTGTTGGCGCACGAGCGCTGACCTAGCGGGCTGGCAGTTGACGCAGCAGATCCGTTGAAAGTAACCGAGGTTGCTGTATTTATGAAATCCCTGCTAAAAAAACTTTCGGAAACCCCCGCACCTCCCGGGTATGAAACCGCGGTGAGGGCAATCATCAAAGAGGAAATCCTGCCGTTTGTGGACGAGATCCAGGTCGATAATCTGGGCAACCTGATCGCCCGCAAAGGAACGCGCGCCCCGAACGGCTTGCGGATCATGCTGGCAGCGCATATGGATGAGATTGGGCTGATCGTCACCCACGTCGACGAGCAGGGTTTTGCGCGCTTTTCGTCCCTGGGCGGGCTCGCGCGCGCCAGCGTTCGCGGCGCGCGGGTGCAGTTCTTGAACGGCGCATTTGGCGTGATCGGCTTCGAGCACAGTTCCGACGCCGGGCGGCTTCCGCCTTTCGAGCAGATGTTCATCGATCTGGGCGCGGCAAGCCGGGCTGAATGTCCGGTGCGCGTGGGCGATCTGGCAGTCTTCGAGCGCGGCTTGATCGAAATCGGCAGCCGCCTGGTTGGCAAGGCGCTCGACGACCGGGTCGGGGTCGCCTTGCTGATCGAATTGCTGCGCCAATTGACCGCCCAGGCGGTGCGTTCGCCGCATGAGCTGTACTTTGTCTTTAGCGCTCAGGAAGAGATCGGTTCGCGCGGCGCGGCAGTGGCAGCCTATCAGATCGAGCCAGATCTGGGTTTGGCAATCGATCTCACCGCCAGCGGAGGCACGCCAAAGGGGCTCAAGATGGCGGTCGAACTGGGCTGCGGTCCGGCGATTAAAGTGCGCGATCAGCTCACCATCGCCGACCCGCGCCTGGTGAGCTGGGCGGTTGACGTTGCGCAGCACGCCGGGCTGCCTTATCAGCTCGAGATCCTCGAACGAGGATCGACCGACGCACGCGCGATCCAGCTTGCCCGCTCCGGCGTACCGGTCAGCGGGATATCGATCCCGGCGCGCTACGTGCATTCCCCTTCGGAAATGGTGGACGCCGCGGACCTCCAAAACGCCCTGCTCCTGCTGCTTGCCATGCTGAGCCAGCCTTTGGATCTCCATTGATGAGACCTGGTTCGATGAAGCCCGGTTCGATCGTTTGCCTGCTCCTGCTATCCGTTCTGTGTTTGCTGCCGGCTTGCAGCGGTTTGCCGCTGACAGCCCCTACCCCGGCTGCGAGCGCGACCCTCGCCCCGGCGCCCCTGCCGACGGTTGCAAAAACTTTAGAACTGCCCACGCCCACCGCGCCGGGACCGCTTCATTTGCGGGTTTGGCTGCCTCCCTTCATGGCTTTCAGCGGCGACGACCCCGCCGGCAGCCGGCTGCGCAGCAGGCTCGAGGAATTTCAATCCCGCAACCCCAATGTCATCATCGAAACGCGCACCAAGAGCGAAACTGGTCCTGGCGGCTTGTTCGATTCGCTCGTCACCGCCAGCGCGGCCGCCCCGGCGGCATTGCCGGATTTGATTGCCCTGCCGCGCGATGTGCTGGAAGCCGCGGCGCTCAAAGGGCTTTTACTGCCTTATGATAGTTTAACTGCCTCTTTGGACGACCCGGATTGGTATCCCTTCGCGCGCGAACTGGCTTATATCCAGGACGACATTTACGGGCTCCCCTTCGCCGGCGATGCCATGGTTCAGGTCTACCATATCGAGCAAATCACTGAGCCGCTTCAGAGCTGGTCATCGGTCATCGAGGTTGGCGAGACTTTGCTTTTTCCGGCGGCATCGGAACAGCCATTTTTCACCCTGTTGCAATACCAAGCAAACGGCGGCGTTGTCCAGGACGAGCAGGGACGCCCGGCTTTGAGTTCGACTGAGTTGGCTGAAGTGCTCGCTTTCTACCAAAACGCCGTCCAGGCAGGCGTGATGCCTGAAATAACACTGACGCAGCTACAAACCGATGCACAAGCTTGGGACGCCTTCACCCAAACACACGCCGCCCAGATCGTCACCTGGACTTCCAGCTATCTTGACCGCCAATCGCCGGAAATCAGCCTCGCAGCCGTCGCGACGCCCCACGGAGACGCCTATACCCTCGCTTCGGGTTGGGTTTGGGCGCTCGTCGGGCGGGATGAACAAAAGCGCCGCCTGGCTGTGGATCTGGCTGAGTTTCTCACCGACAGCCAGTACTTAGCGGGTTGGTCGATGGCTGCCGGTTACCTGCCCGCCCGTCCCAGCGCCCTCGCCGGCTGGTCCCCCGAAGCGCGCCCGCCGATGCTGAGCGAGATTGCCAATTCAGCTCACCTGTTGCCCCCGACAGATGTGCGCGCCAGCCTGCAGGCGCCGCTCGGTCAAGCTACAATTGCAGTATTAAAGGGTCAGTCCGATCCTATCACCGCCGCGCAAGCCGCCGTGACGAGTCTTACAGCCCCATGACTTAACCCGTCCTTAAGTTGACGATTATCGGGCGCAAATGTTATGATCTAAAACGTGAGCGATAACGTTACCAATTCGCCGCCCGATCCGGCGCAGCCGGCCTCCGCTCAAAACGACCCTGCTGCACATCGGGCTTCCCGCCGCAGCCTGATCGCTTTTTGGGGAACCGTCTCGCGCCTGGGGCTGGCGGACGCCATCCTTCGGGCGGGCACGCATGCGCTATTGGTGGCTTTGATCCTTTTCCTCGCCTGGGGGCTGCGTGAATTTTATCTGCTGGCTGCGCCGAATCCCGCCGCGCAGGCTGCCAGCGCCGCTACCCCAACGCCTAACCCGCTGCCGGAAGAACTGCCGCCGTTTCCCAGCCTGCAGGGCGCTCTTTCCGGCGTCTCCCGCAAAGCCCGTCTGCATACCGATGTGCCTTCCCGGCCGCGCGAGGTCGTTTCTACCTACACGGTTCAATCTGGCGATACCTTGTTTGGCATCGCCGAGAAATTCAATCTGGAACCTGAAACTATCCTTTGGTCTAACCAGCTTGTTCTGGCGGATAATCCGCACAGCTTGCGCCCCGGACAGGAACTCAACATCCTGCCGGTCGACGGCGTCTATTATCGTTGGTCGGCGGGGGATGGACTAAATGGAGTGGCGCGCTTCTTCGGGGTCAACCCGGAGGACATCCTGAACTACCCCGCAAACAACCTGGACCCCGCTGCGATTGGCGATTTCGTCAGCCCAAACATTGAGGCTGGCGCCTGGCTGGTGATCCCGCATGGAAAGCGCGCCTTCGTGAGCTGGAGCGCGCCGGCGATACCGCTGGATGATCCGGGGGTTGCCAGCGTGTTGGGTCCTGGCTCTTGCGAGAACGTACAGAGCGGGGTGGTGGGGACGGGCGCGTTTATCTGGCCGACTGACGGCCGTGCTATACTCGGTTACGATTACGTCCCCGAAGCCAATCACCCCGGCATCGACATCGATGGCGAGGAGGGCGATGCCATCTACGCCGCCGATAACGGGGTGATCGTCTACGCGGGCTGGAACAATTGGGGCTACGGCAACGTGATCGTGATCAACCACGCTAACGGCTGGCAGACCCTTTACGCTCATCTAAGTGGATATTACGTGACCTGCGGTCAGTTTGTCTTCCAGGGCAACACGATTGGCGCTATGGGCAGCACCGGCAACTCAACCGGCTCGCACCTGCACTTCGAGATGATGATCAGCGGCGTCCATGTCAACCCCCATGATTATCTCCCCTGATCAACCCTCGAGCCTGCCCAGCAGCAGCGGCACCAGCATTTCATCCGGGTGCACCCCGCCATGCCGCCCCGACATGCGGTTCTCCTTGTCTGCCCACCAGAAATACGCGTCCCCCTGAGCTACTGCAATCAAATCCCCCACCCGTTCCAGCAGGCGCGGGTGCGCCGCCCCGGGTCCGAACAACCCCTGTTCCACGGCGTACCGGGAATCCAGCAGGATAAACTGGTTGAGCCAGTTGCGCGCGATGTACTCGCGCACCGCCTCGATCTGACCCGGCTGTACGTAAAAATACGCCAGACGGTTCTCTCCGGTTGGCATTAAGTGCAGCCGCCGCGTCAAATCGGGGTGCTGCCGCAAATCGTAACGAGCATCCGGCGGCGTAGCAATCATCCCATGATCGGCGGTCAGGATCAGCAGGGTGTCTTTGCGCGCCGCGGCGCTCAGTTGATCCAAGAAAAGCGCCTGCATTGCCTGGCTGAAGAGGTCGAATTCCGCCGCGCTGCGCTCGTCGTCAGGTCCGTAGAAGTGGCTGAAGAAGTCCAGTTCGCCCCAGTACACCCAGGCGTACAGGCGCTGATCGGCTTTCTCTTCCAGCAGATGCCTCAGGTTGATCCATAAATCCGCCGCGGTGCTGAAAGACCTTGCCTGAACGTCTTTGAGCAGCATGCGCGAAAGCCCCGAATCAGCAATGCTGTGATTCTGTAATCCATAGCATTCCACCCCGTGCGCGTGCAGGTGAGTTCCGAGCGTGGTGAAAGGCACGAACTTTTCAGGCTCGAAACCGGTGCGTTCCAGCGCGCCTAGGTCGCTTTTGAACGTGATCGGCATGTGCAGGATCGTGTTCGCTACGATCCCATATTCTTTCAGCCACATTTCATAGCCGGTGATGCCGTGTTCGTTGGCGCTGCGCCCGGTCCACAGGCTGGTCAGCGCCGCCGCGGTGGTGCTGGGGGTGATCGAGGTGATCGCCGCTAATGCTCCCGCATCCGCCAGCCTCTGCCACACCTTGGCGCGGTCGGCTTGCATCCAGCTCCTCAGCCGCCGGTAAGCCAGCCCATCCATCAACACCAGGATCACATGCGTAAAGCGTTCCCCAGCCGCGGCGTGCAATTCGTCTTCCAACGCCGGCGCGTGGATTTCCGGAACCTCCAGCCAGCGGCAGATGCTGGCGGGCAGGTTGAGCGCCGACCCGCCGCCGTAATTCGGGTGGATCGATCCCTCACCCAGATTCAACCCTTCCAGCCGGGTTTGAGCGCGCCGGGCAAGCTGGGCGTCTAAGAAAAGCTGGTTCTCGATAACCGTCATCTCCTTCGCCAGGTCACGCGCTAGACGATCCGCTCGCGAATGTACGAGCTCAGGTAATCCATCAGGGCAACGACGATCGCGATCGCCAGCATCTGCGTGCTGGCTGCCCGGTAGTTTAGCAGATTGATGTTCTGCAGCAGCAGGAACCCAATTCCCCCGCCGCCTGCAAAGCCGACAATCGTTGACATGCGCACGTTGATGTCCCAGCGGTACATCGAGAACGAGATGTACAGCGGGATGATCTGGGGAATGACGCTGTAGATGATCACCTGGGTGCGCGTTGCGCCGGTGGCTTTCACCGCCTCCAGCGGACCGGGCATGATGCTCTCCACCTGTTCGGAATACAGCTTGCCGAGCGTCGCAATCGTGTGCAGCGCCAGCGCTAGCATCCCGGCAAACGGTCCAATCCCCACCCAAACGACGAAGATGATCACCCAGATCAGCGCTTCGATTGCGCGCAGCCCATTCAAGATCGTGCGGGTGATGTAATAGACCGTCAGCCCAATGGGCAGCTTATCTTTATTACGGTTCACCATGACGGTGGTTATACCCAGCAAACCGCCGACTAACGCCGGCGTCCAGAATGTGGCGAGCGGGGAGTTGATTTGGTAGATCCAGTCCAGCGCTGCGCCGATCAGCACCGCGATCGTGGCGCCAGCCAGCGCGCCCAGGATCAGGTTCACGATCAGCCGCGCTGGCTGCTTGAGGGGGTAAATGTGGTTCCTCCCCCACTTGGCCAGCGCGTTGCTGAGCGCGCCGCCGCCGATAAATGCCACAACGACCGCAATCAAAAGCTGCAGGATCTCGCCCAGGTTCATCAGGAAGCGGGACAACATCCCGATCAGCCCCGGCTGCCTGCGAAATGATTCGCCCACGCCGATCGCCAGACCCGCCAAAAGGTAAAGGACAAGGATCATTAACAGAATCGAGATCAGCAGACCGATCAAGCGCAGCAGCCGCGTTGAAAGGCTAGGACGCCCTTCTTCCTCCTGTGGTAAGGCAAACCGCATCAGCAGCCAGATGACCACGCTGCTCACCACGATCCCGATCAGGCTAAAAAGCAAGTTATCGGTCAGGAATTGGCTTTTATCACGCACCCAGCCTGCAACCAGCCCTCCTACGTACATCCCCAGGGGCCACCCTATGATGGATAGCGAAAGGCTGCTCATCGGCAGCGTGACGTCGCGCATGATATTCCTGGCAGCCAGAAAACTGATCGGGACCGCAAAGATGATCCCAAACGTGGTTGCCAGCAACGCCAGGAAAACGGTTTCGATGATTTTATTCCAGGTATCGATCGCCGCCTGCGAGATGCGCGGCTTGCCTACGTTCCTGTTATAAGCGACGCGAATATGTTGTACCTGGTCGCTCGTCCTGGGTGGGACGCGGCTCGTGATCTGAAAATGACCCGTGCCATCGGTTTGATAAGTGCCAAGCCCCAAGGTCACTTTGCTAGGGGGGATGAAATAAACCTGCCCGCGCTGGTTGGGGACCAGGTTGAAGCCCTCGATGGTGATCTCGGTGCGCGGATCCGCGCATTTCGGCGTGATTTCCAGATACGCCCCGCTCCGGTCGGGCTCGGGGATTTCAGCCGGCTGGACTGGACAGGGGGTGTAGAAAGATACGTTGACTTGCGTCTCGACCTGATCGAATTCGAGGATGTCCGGATGGAAAAGCGCCCGGATCACCCGCGTGAGGCTTTCCTGGCGTTTGGGGGAATGTATCTGCTCGAAATTCACCTGGGTGACCTGAAAACCAAAAGCGTAGATGATCACCCCCAGGATAATCATGAAAGCCAGACTCAGCGATCTTAGGAGTGGGTTAATTTTTTTCATGCTGGTTTCTCATCCGACCCGTTCGGCTTCTTTGCCGTAGATTTCTTTGAAGCGAACGTCGTCGATCTCGTGAGGCAAGCCGTCGAACACCAGCCTGCCTTCGTTGAGCGCAACAACCCGGTCGGCGTAGCGGTGCACCAGGTCCAGGAAGTGCAGACTGCAAAGGACCGTAACTTTGTCTTCTTTGTTAATCCGTTCGAGATACTGCATTGCGTTGTGCGCCAGCACGGGGTCCAGGCTGGCGACTGGCTCGTCCGCCAGGATCATCTCGGGGTCCTGCATCAGGGCGCGCGCCAGCCCCACGCGCTGTTGCTGTCCGCCGCTCAATTCGTCGGCGCGGTTTCTGGCTTTGTCTGCGATCCCGACCCGTTCCAATTGGCGCAGCGCTTTTTCGATGTCTTCTTTGGGGAAGCGATTCATCATGCTCCAGACCGGATTAATGTAGCCGAGCCGGCCCGCCAGCACATTGGTCAGCACGCTGGATCGGTGGACGAGGTTGAAATGTTGGAATACCATCCCGATCTTGCGCCGGATTCGTCGCAGGTCTTCATCGTTTGCCCGGGTCACGTCCTGATCGTTCCAGATGATCTGTCCGGCTGTTGGCTCGATCAGCCGGTTGATGCAACGCAGCAGGGTGGATTTTCCGGAGCCGCTCAACCCGATCACAGCTAAAAACTGACCTTCCGGCACTTCGAAGCTGACTTTATCCAGCGCCAGGACGCCCCCATCATAGACTTTTACCAGGTTGATGATTTTTAACATAAGTGCACCTAACTTAAGCCCCGGATGGACGATCCATCCGGGGCTTATTTTGAAAGGGGGATTGATTTACTTGCCCAGGTCTTTCAGGGTGATCCCCAGGAAGTCTACGAGTTGGCGCACGATGTCATACTCCTCGTCATGCGCAACCTCCAGCCCCGACCAACTGTAGAAGTCCTCGCTGCCGATGGACTGGAACCACGCATCTGATTTCGAAAAAGCCACCAGAGCCTTTTCGATTGCAGCGCGCAGTTCGGGCGGGAAGTCCGGTCCGAAGGAGAGCGTATCGTTCGGGATCGGGTCGGTCAGAGCCAGGATGCGCACCTTCTGGATTACATCGGGAGCCTCTGTGCGCAGGTTGGCGCGCGCGTCCAAGACGCGCCACTCACCGCACATGAGCGCCTCGCCGTCTGCGCTCGGCGCGCAGGACTCGACCAGATCTGCCGGAACGTCGGGGTCATCGCCGACAGCCCAGGGGGCTTCGCCTTCGGGTTTGAGCGGCGCGCTGTAGAACGCCGTACCAAAATCGGCTTCGCCGTTATAAACTGCCCGGATGGCTTCGGGGTGTCCGCCGGCCTCGAGCGTTTCGCCGGGGGTGGCGCCCGCGTTGTTCAACGCGATCTGCGGGAACAGATATCCCGAGGTCGATCCGGCGTCCGGATAAGCCCACTTCAGCCCATCCAGGTCTGCCAGGGTTTGGGCTTTTGAGTCCCGCGGAACGACGAACATCGCCCAATAGACACCCCAACCGCGGCGGATCGCCTTGAACGCCACATCGACGCCGCAGAGCTGGTTGGCGATTACATAGCCCTGGGCGGGGATAAAGCCCATGGTGTCTTCCGGAGAGGCGCACATTTCCTCGATCGTAGCTGCATACGAGGTCGGCACGCTGACTTTGAACTCCAGCCCGGTGGCTTCTTTTAGCGCGTTCGCCATGACCTCGCCGCCCGCGATGATCTGATTTGCGTCCACCGATGGAACAAAGAGGACCTTGATCGGGTGATCGGCGGTGCCGATATCGGTGGTGGGTTCTTTAGGTGCGGGGGCTTCGCCGGGTACGGCGGAGATTGCGCCGGAGATGATGTCAGCCTTGACCTGATCGAGCTCAGCCATCAGTTCAGCGGGGACCTTAGATTCGAGGTTGTGGAAAGGCGCCAAGCCGAGGCCGCCGTTCTCCAGGGTGCCGACAATGATGCCGCCCTGGAAGGTGCCGTCCATGGCTTCCTTGATGGACTGCATGGTGGTGACGTCCATGTATTTCATCACGGATGTCAGGATGATGTCGGCGTAATCGGGGGCGGTCAGGAACCAGTCGGAGTCCACGCCGATGATGTAGACGTTGCCGCGTTCCTTGGCAGCGGCAGCGGTGCCGAGGCCGACTGGGCCGGCGACGGGCATGATGATATCGGCGCCTTCGTCCATGAGGGTCTCGCCCATGGTGCGTCCGTCATCGGTGCTTTCGAAGTTGCCGGTGAACAGACCGGTCTTAGCGAAGGGGTCCCAACCGAGGACTTCGACGTTGGTGTTGTGCTTTTCGTTGTAGTACTGAGCGCCGAGGGCATAGCCGTCCATGAAGACGGTGACAGTGGGGATCTGAATGCCGCCGAAGGTGCCGATCTTGCCGGTCTTGGACAGGGCAGCCGCGGCGTAGCCAGCCAGGAAGCCAGCCTGCTCGGTCGAGAAGATCTGTCCTTGAACGTTGGGGATGGGTGGGTCGTAGGCGTAGTCGACGATGGTGAACTTCTGGTCTGGGTTGGCTTTCGCCATGGCTTCGGTGGCGTCGCCGAGCAGAAAGCCGACGGTGATGATGATATTGCAGCCTTCGTCGATGAAGGCGTTGATGTTCTTCTCATAGTCGGTTTGCTGCTGAGATTCGAGATACTTACCTTCGATACCGAACTCTTTCATGGCGTCTTCGACGCCCTTCCAGGCGGTGGCGTTGAAGGACTTGTCGTCGATGCCGCCGGTGTCGGTAACCTGGCAGGCTTTGAAGACCGTCTTAGCCGGAGGGGCTTCGGTCACAGCCGGGGGCGCTTCGGTTGAAACTGGGGGCGGTTCGGGGGGCGCGGGCGTCGCTGCCGGCGCGCACGCCGCCAGGAGCAGCGTAAACGCTGCTAGCATGGAAATCAAGCTAAAAAGCGTCTTTCGGTTCATTGGGTTATTTCTCCTCCAAGATTAGATGAATCGACTCGATTAACATGTGAAATGTGGGTTTGGGATGAGCTATCGAATTGTTCTCGTTAATAAACGATCACCTCCTGTTTCGATTTCCGCTCAAAAAATATTCTCAATATGCTGTTCGCCCAGTTACCGACCCTATACAATAATGATATATCAGAATAACCATAAAGGCAAGTGAGTGTTTGGAAAACGAAAAACGCAGCAAGAGATGATAAACTATACCCTCGATGCGCACTTACCCCGCTGGAAGCCAGCGGCTGGCTTTTAGGTCTATTTACACATCCGGCAGGCTGCGCCTCTCCTGGATATTGATCGCAGTCCTGTTCCTGGCGGGCTGCAATTCGATTTCGCCCAGCCTGACGGATACCCCGCCTCCATATCCTCCGATCGCCGCGTTTGAGGCGCGGGAGTCCACGCCGTCCCCGACCGTGGTCTTGACCCCCACGATCACGGCGGCGCCAGCCAGCATGCTCGATGTGCCAGCAGAGAAATTGCGCGGGACGCTCGTGCGGTTCTGGCATCCCTGGATCGGCGCGGCTGCCAAAACGATCTCGACCCAGATCGAGCAGTTTAATCTCACTAACCCCTACGGCATCCTGGTCGTACCGATCCAGTTTCCGGGCTACGATGCCTTGGATAGCGCAGTCAACTCCCATCCTTCCGAGCCTCCGCAGATCGCGGCTGGTTTTCAGCACCAGGCGCTTGCCTGGGATCAAGCCGAGCCGCTCGTCGACCTGCAGCCCTATCTGAACGACCCGGAGTGGGGTCTCGATGCGGTTGATCAGGCTGACCTCTATTCCGCTTTCTGGGACCCCGAGGTGGTCGATGGTCGGCGCCTCGGTTTGCCGGCTTTTCGCTCCGCCAGTTTGCTCCTCTATAACCAAACCTGGGCGCGCGAGCTTGGCTTTCAAGCTCCGCCGGTCACCCCGGAACAGTTTCGCCAGCAGGCTTGCGCCGCCGCTCAGTATATGAGCCATAACGGTGACCGTTCGACCGCGGGCACGGGAGGTTATATTATCTCGACCGACTACCCGGTCTTGTTGAGTTGGATTTACGCTTTCGGCGGCGATCCGCTCAAGACGCCCGAGCCCGGTGCGAGCCAGAGCGTCTACCAGTTCGACACCCCCGAGGCTGCCAAAGCCCTCTCCTTCCTGCGCGAGCTTTACGACGGGGGCTGCGCCTGGGAATCGCGCAGCCCCGCCCCCGATTCACCCTTCGCGGGGCGATTGGGCTTGTTCGCCAGCGCCAGCGTGTTTGATCTGCCCGACATGACGGCGGCTTTCAAACGCGCTGAAAACCTTGACGAGTGGGTTGTGATCCCTTATCCCTCGCCGGTGGGCAGTCCCGCGCTCGACGCGTACGGTCCCTCGTACTTCGTTTTCCCCGCGACCCCCGAACAGCAACTGGCTTCCTGGTTGTTCCTGCGCTGGCTCACCGCCGCCGATAACCATGCCCGGTTGATTGAAGCGACGGGAGCCTTGCCGGTCCGCGCCGCGGCTCTGGATGAACTGGCGGATTATGAGAAATCGCGCCCGCAGTGGCGGCAGGCGGTCGATCTGATCGGCTATGCCCGCCCCGAACCGGCTTACGCCTCCTGGCGCAAGGTTCGCTTCGCCCTCGGCGACGCTGCCACGCAGCTCTTCCGCTCCTATTTCACCCTCGAACAGATCCCCGCCATGCTCACTTATCTGGATAGCTTTGCCGCCGAGCTCCATCTGGGCGCCAACCTTCCGGAAGTTTTTGGCACCCTTACGCATACACCTACTTCGACCTTTACCCCGACCCGCACGCCTACCCCCACGCGCACCAGCCGCCCTACCGTCACCCCCACCCCTTGAGCCGCACATAGCCTCGCATCCGATGAATGATTCCCTGCCCCCCGTAACCATCTACACTGATGGCGCTTGCGACCCTAACCCGGGTCCGGGAGGCTGGGCTGCTTTGCTTCAGTTCGGCGCGCACGAAAAAGCGCTCAGCGGCGCGGAACCTCAGACGACGAACAATCGCATGGAACTCACCGCGGCTGTGCGCGCTCTGCAGGCGCTCAACCGTCCTTGCCAGGTCGAGCTGTTCACCGACTCGGAATACCTCAAGCGCGGGATCACCGAATGGCTGCCAGCCTGGCGCGCCCGCGGCTGGCGCCGCAAAGGCGGCGCGCTCGCCAACGCCGATCTGTGGCAGGCGCTCGATGCCGCCCTCAAACCCCACCAGGTGCGCTGGAATTGGGTGCGCAGTCACGCTGGTCACCCCCAGAATGAGCGCGTTGACCGCCTGGCGCGCCAAGCGGTTCACTCCGTCCGTTGATTGATTTATCGCAGCCGTTAATCCTGCTCGAGGTTGGCTGGCGCTGCGGGCGGGTTGGCTTTGGTTTGCCGGCGCGCCCTTTTTAGCGCGGGTTTTTCTGGCGCCTCGGCGGCTTTTTCGCTGTCCGCTGAGTCCGCTGCACGCCCGGTAGTTTCGGAAGCCGCGGGAGGGCTGACTTCTGTGGCGGCTTCAATCACGGCAGTCGCCTCAGCGTTTGCGCTCTGGGTGGGTTCGGCGACCGCGCGCGCCACCGTTTCTCCCGCGGCGGGTTCGACGGCGGGTTCGGGGGTTGCTTGCAGCTCGTCGGCGGGTTTCTCCGCCAGGCTCACCCCAATATCCACCTTGTCTTCCATTTGGATCTGACCGCGCAGGAACGCCCCCTCCTCGGAAGAGAAGGCCGCGGTGACCACGTTGCCCCACACCCGACCGGTCGAGCGGATCTCGACCCGCTCTGCGGTGATGTCGCCGCGCAGCGCCCCAGCGATGATCACCGCGCTGGCGCGCAGGTGTGGGCAGGTCACCCGCCCTGTTGCCCCCACCACCAGCAACCCGCGCAAAGCGATTTCACCCTCGAACGCCCCCTCGATGCGCACGCCGCCGCTGCCGCTCAGGTTTCCTTTCCAGATCGTCCCGCTGCTCAGCACCGAGGTCACCCGCTCCGCCGGCATGGGCGGCGCAACGGGGGTTGGCTTGGCGTCTTTTCGGCGAAACATCCGCGCTTAATCCTGGGTCAGGTCTGGTATTCCGAGGATGTTGTAGCCCGAGTCCACGAACAGCACCTGCCCGGTCGTGCGGCGCGCCATATCCGAACACAGGTAGACCGCCGCTTCGCCTACATCCTCGATAGTGATGTTTTGCTTGAGCGGGGCGAAGTCGCTGAAGTAGCGGTACATCGTCTTGAAGCCCGAGACGCCCGCCGCAGCCAGGGTGCGGATCGGTCCGGCTGAGATGGCGTTCACCCGGATGCCGGCGCTGCCAAAGTCGTATGCCAGGTAGCGCATCGAAGCCTCCAGCGCGGCTTTGGCGATCCCCATCACGTTGTAATGCGGCGCGACTTTTTCGGAGCCATAATAGGTCATCGTCAGTAAGGCGCCCCCTTCGGGGATGAGCGGCTGGAAGGCTTTTGCCAGCGCCGTGAAGGAGTACACGCTGATGTCCATCGTGGTGAGAAAATCTGCCCGGCTGGTGGCGTAATAAGGACCGTTCAGCGTCTCGCGCGGCGCAAACCCAATCGAATGCACCAGCACGTCCACCTTTCCAAAGGCGCGCTCAGCCTTGCGCGCCACCGCCTCGATCTGCTCGTCCGAAGACACGTCGCATTCCTCAACAAACGTGCAGCCGATGCTCTCCGCCAGCGGGCGCACCCGCCGCTCCAGCACCTCTCCGGCGTAGCTCAACCCGATCTGGGCGCCCTGCGCGTGAAAAGCCTTGGTGATGCCCCACGCGATCGAGCGCTCGTTTGCCACGCCAAAAATCACTGCGGTCTTGCCGTCCATAACTCCCATATTTACCTCCTGGGGCTAAACTCGATCATGGGCTATAACCCTGCCGGCTCGTATTGGTCACGTTTCACGGGTTAATTGTGAACAACGACCCCGCGCTGTTTGCCTGGGTCTCCGGGAAGTAGAGCTGCCAGGCGCGCGCCGGCAGCACCCGGAACTCGCCTGGCTGCAGCAGCGCTAGCGTGTAGGTGAGCTCATACGTCCCGGCTGGCAGGTTCTCCACCGTCCAGGCGATGTGGTCGTCATAGATTTGCGGCTGGTTGAACAGCCACCAGCCCCAGCCCCTCGCAAACGGGCGGCGCGGGTTGAAGACCGGTTCAACGCCCGGTTCGACCCCGAGCCCCATTTCGGTCGTCTTGAGGTTGACGTTCAGGATCTCCGCGCCGGCTGGGATGTAATCGCTCACCGCCAGGAAATAGCGGTCGTTTGGCAGCGTGAGCGTCAGGCGCACGTTCACTTTATCGCCAACCTGCGCGGATTGGATTGAGGCGCAGCTGCCTTTCTCGCACGCTTCCCCAAACGGATAGACCTCGCGTTCGATTGCCAGTCCCAGCGAGAGCGGCGTGGTCTCCTCGACCGGGCGGTTGACCTCCAGCCCGGCGGTGTAGTACAGCCGCCCGGGCCCGTCCCCGCGCTCGATCACCAGCGCGTTCGGGTAATTCGGATACAGGCGCTGGATCGGCGTCAGCGCGGTAACCGTGGTGAGCTGGTCGGCTCCGCCTGCCGTCCCATCCGCGATTGGATTAGCGTTCAAGGTTGCCCCAAACGCGAATTGACCACCGAGTTCGCCCGTGCCTTTGAGCACCTGATCCAGCCCGATCAGCGACCAGGCGGTCGTGTAGGTGCTGTTCCAGGCGCCGTTTGCCTCGCGGTTTGCCATCAAGTAGCGCGCGGCGTCTGTCACCAGCGGGGCGCCCGGATCGCGCTGAGCCAGCATGTAGATCACGATCGCGGTGTTTGAAAGGTTGGTGTGCATGTTGCGACCCGCCGCCATCAACCCTTCCGGATCCTGGCTGAACTCCCAATAGGCGCCGGTCGCGGAGCGCACCGGGCTGGCTTGCAGGCTGGTCAGCAGCGCGCGGGCTTGCTCGCCCCCAGGCGATAGGTCTTCCAGGGTGAGCACCAGCAGCGCCTGCGCCCACGGACTCAGCCGGTCGCGCGCTTCAAAGATCCGGTCAACCACAGCCGGGTCGGCTGCGTCGTACTGCGCCAAAGTGAACTGCTCGAAAGCCTGGCGGTCCCACTGCCAGACGTGTTCTGGATCAGCCTGGTCTGGAGTCAAAGAACTTTCCTTCAAATAGGTAAGTCCTTGATCGATTGCAACTTGGCTGATCGATACGCCTGCCAGGCGCGACCGTTGTAATCCAAACATCACGTACGCGCTGATGTACGGGTCGCTTTCTCCGCTTTCCCACCAGCCCCAGCCGCCGTCGTAGTTCTGGCGCGCCAGCAGGCGCACCAGACCCTCGTTTAGCGTGCGGTCCAGCCGAGCTTTCAGGTTAGCGTCATCGATCCCGTGATCCTGCAGCGTGCGATAGGTTTCCAGGTTCGGCAGGAAGCTCGACAGGATCCGTTCCGTGCTCGCGAACGAGGCGGTCTCCAGCGCATCCATCGCCCGGATCAGCGCAGACGCCAGCGAAGGCGAAAGCTCCACCGTTAGCCCGCCGCCGCTGGGTGTGAACGAGCGCGGCAGGCTCACCAGTTCGCGCGTCTCCCCCGCCGCATCGAGCGTCCCCGCCGTGCGCATCGTCTGCGGGACGATGAAGCGCAGCACCGGCAGCACCCCCTGTGCGGGCCGGGCGGCGTCTTGATACGCATTGCCAGCCCCGTCGCGGCCCTCGGCTGAGAAGATCAGGTCAACCTTTTCAACCTCCTGTACGGTTCCCCACCATTCCACCCGCGCCCGCCCGCCGGCGGGCACGCTCAGGGTTTGGGTTTGTTTGGACGGATCGTCCAGCGCGCACCCGGTCGCTTGAAGCGCGGCTTGCACCTGCATGTCGTTGCCCGAGGTGTTCTGCACCACCGCCGCCAACTGCACATGGTCGTTCGCCACCGCAAAGCGCGGCGTGACCGGGCGCACCAGCAGTTCCTTGCTGGTGATCACCTGCGAGAGCGCCTGCCCTACGCGCGTATCCAGCGTCAAGCCGCGCGTCTCCACTTGCCAGGTCGTAAGCGTGTCCGGCAGCGTCAGGGTTACGCTCGCTTTGCCCTCCGCATCGGTCACGACTTCGGCGTTCCAATAGGCTGTGTCGGGGAATCGTTCGCGGGTCACCACCGGCGCCTCTTCGCCACCGCCGCCGCCCAACCCCAGCGGCAGGTTGAGCATCCGCCGGTTGTAGACCGCCAGGCTCAGGCTGGTGCGCACGCTCAGCGGCTGCTCGCCATAGAAAGCCGGGACGATGTCTTTTGAATTCGGGTCCGCCAGCGCCAGCACCGCCAGGTCCACCAGCGAGAGCGAGAACTCGCCCTGCACCGGCTGACCCGCTGCGTCGCTCACCTGGATTTCGAGCCGCACTTCCTCGCCGGGCGCGGTGTGCTCGGGGGTCGAGAGCAGCCGCACGTTGAGCGTCTGCTCCAGCGGCGCGACCGGCAGGTTGATGAAACCCTGGCGGAAATCTGCCACGCCGTTCGAGCCCTGTCCTAGCAGGGTGGCTGAAAGGATCACGTTCGGCGCCTCAGTGTCGGTCAGCGGCAGGCTCAAGTTGTACCCGCCCGGCGCGACCTGAACCAGCATGTCGTCCATGATCACTCCACGTTCGATCGTAAGCAGCGCCAGGGTTGGGCTGTTGTAGGGGTTTGGAATGAAAATCTGCGCGGTGTCGCCCGGCTTGTAGCTATCCCGATCGGCGGTCAGCCGCAGGCGCGAGTTGGGCAGGTTGGGCCACACCGCCTGTCCCTCTCCCCCGATCCACATCAGAATTTGCGTGCGGGTTCCCTGACCTTCAGGTCGGGCGGGGTTAAACACATCCAGCATGTAAGTTCCCGGTTCGGGGGCGCTGAAGGACAGCCGCGCCAGCCCCTCGCCGCTGGTCACGAAGTCGGTGCTGCCGATTGGGGTGTAGCGCGGCGTGAAGACCGGCAGCCCGTACGGGTCGTCCGGTTGGGGGTCTTTGCGGTCGAAGATCACTTTCTGGAACACCCCGCGCAGGCTGATCTGCGGGGCGGGCTTCTGATTGGCGTCGACCGTCTGCACGTCGAAGCCAAGAGGCTCTCCCGCCCGGCTCACCCAGACGTCGGGGCGCAGCCCGATAAAGAACGTTTCGGGGTCGACATCCACGGCGTCCCGCGCGGATACCGGCAGCCCGCTTTCATCCACAATCGTCGCTTCGAGGGTGTAGCGCTGCCGTTCGTCATTCAGTTGGGTGGGGAATTGCAGCACGAGTTTGCCCTGCGGGTCGGTCTCACCGCTCCCTTCCGAAACCAGGTTCCCGAACGACGAACCGGGGTCCGGGTATTGAAACGCCTCCAGCCAGTCCAGGTTCTGCGGTCCTACCTGATACCCCGGCAAGTTGAAGCCCTCCGGAACGGAGTAAAGCGCCCAACGCACCGGCAGGTTTCCCGCCGGCGCATCGAAGAAGTAGCGCGCTTCAATCTGCGCCTCCAGTTGATCCCCAGCCAGCGCCTGGGCTTGGGTGAATTCGACCGTCAGGTTGATCTCCGGTTTGCGATAGCTCGCCACCATAAACTCCAGATACGACGTCTCCACCTGCGGGCTGGTCATCGAATAACTGCCAGGCTGGATATCGCTCGGCAAATTGAACTCGCCGTGGGCGGTCCCAAAAGCGGTCAGGGGCAGGTCGACCTTGGTCAGCTCGCGCCCTTGGGCGTCGAAAATGGTGATCGGCAGGCTGGATTGTGAAGCAAGCGAGTAGCGCCCGTTGGAGGCCTCGCGCAGCACGGCGCGGAAATAGACCGTCTGCCCGGGGCGGTAAATGGGGCGGTCGGTGTACAGGTACACAAACGGTCCGCCGGTATCGGGGCTGGATTGGATGTCAAAATCCCACGGTTCGATACCATAAGTCCAGTTCGAGAACGCCATCCCAAAGATCTCCTGCCCGGGTTCGCCCAGCGCGGCGAACACCGTGCTGTAAGGGTCGGAACGCCGCGCGAATTCGGCTTTGAAGATCCCCTCGTTGTCGGTTTGCCCCGACGCAAGCACGCCGCCGTCTTCAGTGTAGAGCGTCACCGGGGCGTTTGGCAGCGGTTGTCTGTTGCGCAGATCGACCGCCCAAACCAGCGCATTGGTCATGCTCAGTTTGAATGTGAGCTGCGCGTTGCTAATCACCACAAGATAAGGTCCCGGGTAGATGTTTGCCAGGGCGGGTGTCTGCTCCCCGTCAAAGTTGAGCCGGACGAAATAGATGCCTGGTTGGAGCGCCTGTTGCTGCTGGTTGAGGTAGATCGGCACCGCTTGCGTTTGGTCGGAGGGCAGGTCGAGCGACTGGGTCCAACTGGTTGGGTTGACGCCCTGGTAAGTCTTGCGGATTTCGTAGCCGTTCGGTCCGAGCAGCGTAAACAGGTCGTTGAGCGGCACGCCTCCAACTGTGAGCGGCACTTCCGAGAGGTTGACCGCTTGCACCACCAGACCCAGATCCTGCGGGGTCAGGAAGATCGCCTCTGCTCCGCTGAGAATCGAGAGGTTGGGCGCCAGCGGGTTGGTGCGGAAGGAAAGCTGGTATTCCTGCCCCAGCGCGCTGCCCCATGCGTCCTTCAATTCGGGCGAGATCTTGAGCAGGTATTCGGTGTTGGGCTTTAGATTGCCCATGACGTACAGCGTTTGCTGATCGGCTGAAGTGTTGAGATCGCTCACAGCCGGTTCCAGGCTCACGAACGGCGTCAGGTCCTGGTTGGTTGGCAGCCAGGAGGTGAAGAAGATCTGCAGGCTGGTCAGCGGATCAACTGTTCCGCCCGGGGTGGGTTGGCTGTTTCCCACGCTCAATTCGGGCATGGTGATCACGCTGAACGACTGATCCGATCCGAGCGCCGTCCCCCCCACGGATTGGGTCTGGCTGCTCAAAGACAACGTCAGAGTGGTGTTGCGCGGCAGCAAGCCTTGCGGGGTGAAGACGGCGACCGTGTCATCCTCTTCCCAGGCGAATTGACCGGTAACCGGGCGCCCGTCCGGCAGGCTCAGGCTGAAATGCGCTTCGGCGCTCGACCGGTCCATCGGTTGATTGAAGGTCAGCGTCACCTGCGGGTCGAGCTGCCAGGGCGTTTCGGTGGACGGCTCGATTGAGATCAGTTCCGGCAGGGTGGTGGTGAAGCTCCAGGAGTATTCCTGTTGGAGCGGCGCTCCGTCCGTGCTTTTAAGATCCGGATTGATCGTCACGCGGTAGGTCCGTCCGCCCACCAGCGCCGGTTCAGGGTAGAAGATGTAGGTGCTGGTGTTGAGCCAGGTTCCGTTGCCCGGGCTGGCTGGGTCGAGCGAAAAGCCGGCGGGCAGCGCAGCCGGGTCGGCGCCCAGCGGCACCACCGGGCGGTTGAACGACGCCACCACCGCCGAGGTCGGATCCACCTCGGTCGAACCATCTTCGGGCAGCGCCTGTTCGGGGTGCAGGTAACCGGCGGTCGTAAAGCTCAGCCGGACCGGCTGGGTCAGCGACAGCCCCTGTTTCGAGCGGATGTCGCCGCTCAGGTTGAACGCCAGCGCGGTCTCCGGCGACATCTCGCGGCTCACGTACACCACCACCGTGGAGTCGTCCACCCAGGTAAACGTCAACTCTTGCTGCATCTGTCCGGTCAGGGCAGCCTCCACCGAGGCGTGATCCATCGGCTGGTTGAAGTACAGGGTGATCGGCCCGCTCAGCGGCAGTTCGCCGTCGATCGGCGGGTCGCTCTCGATCAACCCGGGCGGCAGCGGCTGGGGGGTGGCGGTTGGCTGCGCCGGCGGCGGCGTGGGCGAGGCAGCTTCCTGAACGCGCGGCGTCGGGTTTCCGCCAAAGGGCAGCCCGCACGCCAGGCTGGCTGCCAGGATGATTAACATGATTCCGGCGGTAACGGCGCGCGGATTGCGCCCCGATCGATTGGCTGGTTGCGTCATCGCTAGCTCTCCTGAATAATCATGAGACGTGGGAGCCCTGCGAGGGGTTCCCCGGGCGCGTCCTCCGCTCGCCTGTAATTTTCGATTATAACTTACTGCAGCCAGATCAAGCTCCCCCTTGATCGACTGGTTTTTTTCGTTAAGTCGCCGAAGCGCGTCGCGCCCCAGAGATCTTACTCCTGCGTCTGCAATCCCGTTCCCTCCGTGCGCTGCTCCGTGTAGCACAAGCTTGTCATCGTTTCCCCACACACGTAGCCGGTAGGATAGGTCGCCGACCCATCCTACCGGCTGTTCTTTGTGAGGTGGAAACCACATTCTCAGGACGATCAAGTCCTTTTATTATGTCCCGAACGAAAGAAACACTACCCACAAACGTTGCTATCATCATGAATTGGGAAAATGCCCTAATGTAACCTGGTGGATGTGGACTGAGATTTGAACCAAACAATCGGGCAGGTCTATCACGGGGGGATGTTGAACAAGCCCGCGACAGGCTCCAGGCAATAGAGCCCGCCGGCTATGAAAGCAATTATTCTATCTGCGTCAAGTTCTGCCCCTTTCAATGGATAGCGGCGTGTGTCAGCGCCGAGGGTGTACGGCATCCGACAATCGCCGGGGCTACGTGGATAAGGGTGTCATTCTTAAGTGCCTCTACCATGAACAGAGCGTAGTCCACGCGGCGTGTGAGGTTGCTGGTGAGGATGGGATCGCCTACGTGGCGACTCCAGGCGGGCAGTCCCTGGCTCTCGCCCTCTTCAAGGTCGCTTCCACGCACAACCGTCCATTGGGTATCGCTTGCAAAAATACGCCGGCAGGCTTCCACCTGGTCGTCAATATCCACAAATGGAACAATTCGTGTGAGCCAGCGGATGATCTTCTCCTCTCTTTTCAGAGATAATGGGTACACATCCTTGTCGTCGCGTGTGATATGCCAGCCGCAGGAGAAAATCAGGCGTGCGCCAGGTTTGGCATAGTCGAGTACCGCCTGAGCTGTTCCCGATGAGTAGTGATCAGATCCCCATGGGACCAGTACGGTGAGAACACCATCGCACCCTGCAACCGCCTTCTTGATCACCTCACGGTCATTGGTCGCCCCAGGCACGATGATAATGCGCCCCTTGAACGCGTCGAGCTTGCTAACACTGCGTTCCCGGCAGACGCCAACCACCTCATAACCCCGATCCAGTGCGTGCTGCACCATATATTTGCCAAGTTTTCCAGATGCACCTACAATGCAGATTTTCATCCTTTTCTCCTTTTTCGATTTGTCTTGTTGTGCGAACTTATTTAACTTTCACGCTGCCTTGTTCGGATTGCTGCGTAGCAGAGCGACCCCCAGCCAGACGAACCAGATGATTTGACCCAAACCAAATACCCCTACCAGGCCGGTCAATCCCGGGAAAATGGAAATGATACCCACCGCGCCGACCAGCAAGCCAAGGATATTCAAGCCCCTGGGAAGCCCGCCAGTTCGCAGCGCTGCCAAGCTGACCAGCAGCGCCCAAAGGCCGCCCAGGATTTCGCCATTGCCATTGCCCAGCCCGCTTGCTACGGATTCGATTCCTTGCCAGAAAACCGCAGCCTGGGCCGGGTCTTTAGCATACAAGACGACAGCAGGATCGATCCCCGCATTCGCCACCATGCCGCTGGCGATCAGCGAGCCAGCCCAGATGATCCCGATCGCGGTGGCTACCTGCATGATCGCCGGCGCGCCGGACTTCAATCGTTCGTACAACGCCAGCGACAGGACGAGCAGAAAAACGCCAAAGAACACGTACATGAGCAGGTTGGTCAAAAAGGTGACTATCTGCATTTCGACAAGCAAGGTTACCTTTTGGGCTGGGCTTGTGATGCTGGGGTAGTCCAGAACAGCGAGAAAGATAACCATTCCGATCAGGTAGGCGACTGCCAGGTACA
>MWTA01000012.1 GCA_002050125.1 Anaerolineae bacterium UTCFX2
TACCAGCCTTGGAACGATCACGGTCTTGACGAGTTGTTGCGAGGCTGATATAGTTGCGCCCATGATCACGGAACAGCGGCGCGGCTGCATTATGAGTGGACTGACTACCACCGCCATGAGGATGGGGCGCCGCCGCGGCTGATCTCGGATCAGACTGATTATGCTGAATGGCAGCGCCCCGCAGTAGCCGGGGCGCTGTCTTGTTTGAGCGCAATAAAACCGCGATGAGGAGCAATCGAATGAGAGCAGATGCGAGGTCCAGAACGTTGAAACCCGAACAAAACGGGCGCACCCTGGTGATGAAATTTGGCGGGACCTCGGTTGGCGCGCCCCAGGCGATGCGCCAGACAGTGCAGATCATCTGCGATACGCGCCGCAGCTGGCCGCGGCTGGTGGTGGTCACTTCGGCGCTGTCGGAGGTGACCAACTTGCTGCTGGAAAGCGCGCTGGCTGCGGAAAAGGGCGACGCCTTCGTAATCGAGCCAGCGCGCCTGAAAATGAAGCAGATCCACACGGATGTTGCGGTTGAGCTGATCGCGGATGCGCCCCAGCGCCAGCGGCTGCTGGAGGAGATCGAGCGGCTGCTGGACGAGTTCTCCAGCCTGTGCCGGGCGATCAGCGTATTGGGCGAAGCCACTCCACGCGCCCTGGATGCGGTGGGCTCCTTGGGCGAGCGCATGGCTATTCGCCTGCTGGCAGAGGCGGTGCGCGAGGTTGGAGTGTCAGCGGAGGCGGTGGAAGCGACGCGGCTGATCGTCACCGATGAGACGTTCCAGAACGCTCACCCCGATTTCGAAGCGACTCGATCAAAAACCCGCCAGGTTTTAGAACCGCTGCTGGAGCAAGGCAGCGTGCCAATCGTAACCGGGTTCATCGCCGCGGCCGCCTCGGGCACAACTACGACGCTGGGGCGCGGTGGAAGCGATTATTCCGCCGGGATCCTGGCGGCGGCGCTGCCGGCGGAGCAGGTTTGGATCTGGACCGACGTGGATGGGGTGATGAGCGCCGACCCGCGCATCGTACCCGAAGCGCGCACAATCCCCCAGCTCACCTACCGCGAAATTGCGGAACTAGCATACTACGGCACCAAAGTGCTACACCCCAAGACCATCCGCCCGGTGGTCGAAGCCGGGATCGGGCTGTACATCTGCAATACGTTCAACCCCTCCCATCCGGGAACGCACCTGGTGGATAACGGCGCGAATGAACGGAACGGCAAGATCAAGGCGGTGACGGCGATCCATCGCCAGCGGCTGATCACGATCGAAGGGCGGGGCATGCTGGGCGTTCCGGGCGTGGCGGCGCGCGCGTTTACGGCGGTCGCGCTGACCGGAACGAGCGTGCCTATGATCACACAGGCTTCATCGGAGCAGTCAATTTGCTTTGCGGTGCCGGACGAGTCGGCGGAACAGGTGATCGCCGCGCTGAACGCAGCCTTCAGGTTCGAGCTCGAGAAGCGCGATATCGACCGCATTTGGGCGACGGAACAGGTCGTGATCGTGACCGTGGTGGGCGTCGGGATGATTCGCACGCCCGGGATTTCGGGGCGCGTGTTTAGCGCTTTGGGCGCCCAGAAAGTGAATGTGATTGCAATTGCGCAGGGCTCGTCCGAGGTGTCGATCAGCCTGGTGGTGGACGCCCAGGATGGCGTGAAGGCGGTGCAAACGCTGCACACCTTGATCATGTCCCCCGAACCGGAGAGATGATATGGGCGTAGAACTGATTAATTATGGGCGCGCTGCGATCGCTGAATTCCTCGGAGACCGGATTGTTTACCGCGGCTTGGAGCCGTATGACAAATCGCTGCCGCCGCTGGAGGCGCTGCGCCGCGCCGCCGGGCTCGCGCCCGAGGTTCTGCCGCGCAAGAACGAAGCCGACTACGCCAGGGTGGTTATGCACCTGCTGCAAGCCTGCCAGGAACAGGATCAGCCCGGCGGGCGGATCGAGCGGCTGGTCTTTGTCGGCGATACGCGCCTGCTGGACGGAACCGCCTATGAAAACTTGTGCCGGGTGAGCGGCTGGTCGGGGCGGGCGTTCATCTGCGCGGAGGACGGCGATCCGCCGGCGACCTGCTGGGCTGCCGCGGAGCAGAACCAACCGATCATGCTTGCCAACCGCTGGGCTGCCCTGGCGCAGTTCGACCGCGAATGCGCGCAGCTTGGGCATCCGATTGGCGCGGGGACTGCGGTGGTGTTCGATATGGACAAGACGCTGGTCGGGGCGCGCGGGCGCAACGCCCGGGTGATCGACCAGAGCCGCATGCAGGCGGTGGAGCAGACCGTCGGCGACCTGCTCGGGAAAGATTTTGACCCCGTGGTTTTCCGGCGGATTTACGACCCGCTTAACCAGCCCGAGTTTCATCCGTTCACGACGGACAATCAGGATTACCTGGCTTACATTTGCCTGGTGCTGGGGAACGGTTTGATCGATTTCGCAGACCTGACGCGGCGCATCCGCAGCGATGAATTGGCGTCGTTCGAGGCGTTTCTGGACGAAGTGGAGGCGCGCAAGGGCGCGCTGCCCGAGCGGCTGGCTGCACTGCATGAGGAGATTCGGCAGCGTGTGCAGGCGGGCGACCCTACTCCGTTCAAAGCTTTTCGGCGCAATGAATACCTGCTGACGCGCCAGCGGTTTGGCTGTTTGAGCGCTGCGGCAGCGATGGTAGAAATGCTGGCGGAAGAAATCCTGATTACCCAGGAGGCGCGCTGCATGGCGCACAAGTGGCGCCGGGAGGGGGCGCTGCTGTTTGGGCTTTCAGACAAGCCCGATGAAGCCTCTATCCCGGACGAAGAGCACCGCGCGCAGGGTTGGACGCCGCTCCATCAGGCTGAAACGCACGCGGTGGGAGAAGCCGGGTTTGAGATCGAACAGGTTGATCGTTCCATATTGGTAATGCCGCAGCCTTAAAGGACCGCAATAAACCCTGACGCGCTTATAATCTGAGTGGAGAAAGCCGCACCGGAGACTGGCGGAAGCAGAAGGAGGCTGAAAAGATGGGCGATAACCAGACACGCGAAGAAGATAAACTTCCGCTGCCATGGCAGCGCATCCAGGGGGCGATTTGGCTGCTAGGATTGGCGCTGATCGCCTGGCAGGACTGGTGGTGGCCGGGCATCTTAGTGCTGGTGGCAATCAGCGGGCTGACCCAGGCGGGGATTCAATTGTATCTGAACCGCCAGCAGGAGCAGCGCCAGAGCGTGGATCGGGGTGCGCAGTTGGAGCGCGAACGGGCGGAGTGGCTGCCCGACGTTTGCCCGAAATGCGGCGGTCCGCTGAGCGTTGCCACCGTAAAGTGGACCAGCCCGACCACGGCAGACTGCCCATACTGCAAAGCGAACCTGAAACGTCCAGACCGCGCCTAGCCGCCGCCCACTGAGCACCGCTGGCTGAGACCAGTCCATCGGGCGGGTTGGCTGCTAGCCTGCACGCCGCCAGGGAATGATGATATGGAATTGTTGTTGAGAAACGTGCTGCTGGGGATCATGCTTGCCGCGCCGATTGGGCCGGCGGCGGTGACGGTGATCCAGAGCGGGCTGCGCTATGGGTTCAGCCGGGCTTTCCAGACCGGGCTGGGGATCACCAGCGCCGACCTGACGTATATGCTGGTGGTATATTTTGGACTGGCGAACTTCATCGAGATCCCCGCGGTGAAGGCGGCGATCTGGACGCTGGGTGCGGCGGCGCTCTTGTACTTGGGGGTGCAGAGCCTGCGCGAGGGCGGACGGCAGATCGATTTCACGGCGCCGCCGCCGCAGACGAACCGCCCGCCGTTCCTGGTGGGCTATGTGGTGAACATCTCGAACCCGCTCGCGGTGGTGTTCTGGCTGGGTATTTTTGGGTCGCTGATCAGCAGTTCGGCGGGCCCGGCGCTGAGCGCACTCGCGCAGGGGCTGGCGATTCTGGCGGGAATATTGAGCTGGCACACGTTCATGTCCGGACTGACGCACTGGGGAAAGCGCTTTGTGAACGTACGCAGCGCACGGCTGATTGCGATTGTGGCGGGCGCCGCGCTGGTGTTGTTTGGATTGCGGTTCGCTTACCAGGCGCTTCAGACGGTGATTTCGTGGGTCTGAGCAAGTTATTCGCATTCCCGGCGCGTTTGTACACCGACCGGTCAATTCTGGAAAACTCCATTTCATGGCGCAGACTGGCAATCGTCATGCTGCGCTTGTGTGATATAATCCCGCGCACCCAGCAATCTGGTTTGTGTGAACACCGCCAGACCTTGCTTGTTTGGCGGATATTTTTTTATTCTGGTCAGGAGCCAGAGAAGAGGACAGGAAAAAGGAATGGAACCGAAACTTTATGTTGGAAATCTGCCTTTCTCAGCCACAGAGGAGGAGATCCGAACCTTGTTTGGGGGAGCAGGGCAGGTTGTGGCGGTGGACCTGATCAAAGATCGTGACACGGGAAATTCGAAAGGTTTCGCGTTTGTGACGATGAACTCGCAAAGCGAAGCCGAAAAAGCGATCGGCATGTTCAATGGTTATTCGCTGGGAAATCGCGAGTTAAAGGTCAATCCGGCGCGTCCGCGCGAGGATTCCGGAAGAGGCGGCTACGGGGGCGGTCCGCGCTCGGGTCAGGGCTATGATCGGAAGCGCGGCAGCCATCAGCGGCGCGACCGCCGCGGCGGCGACCGATATTGAGCTAAAATTGCCGTTCTTTTACAAGTAAAAAAAGCCCCATTCACGAATGGGGCTTTTTTGCTGTTAAAAATCCACTTGCAGCGATGGGATAAGAGCGAAGTATAATCAACCATAATCCCATCCAAAAGGTTTCCCTGATGAAGCAAAATTTTAACAGGACGAAAATCCTGCTGTACAGCCTGGTTTTTTTCTCGGGTTTTGCCAACCTGGCGACGGAAATCATCGGTCCGCGGCTGGTGGCATCGTTGTTCGGTTCGACCACGATCATTTGGGCGATCATCATCTCGACCACGCTGACGGGCATCTCGATCGGCTACTACCTGGGCGGGCGGGTGCCGCAAGACAAGGCGTTGAGTTATTTCCCGCGCATCCTGATCTTGAATGCGCTGTGGCTGCTGGCGCTGAGTTGGTTCATTTGGCTGATTCCGCACGTCTTTGCCTCGGTGGGCTACGTAGCAATTGGGGTCACGGCGTTGATCGCGTTTTTGCCGCCGGCGGCGTTGTTCAGCGCAACTTCGCCGATGGCGATCAGCCTGCTGGCGGCGGAGCGGGAGAAAGAGACCATTCCCAAAGAGGTCGGAAACGTTTATGCGCTCGGTACGCTGGGGAGCGTGATCGGGGCGCTGACGGCGGCTTTTCTCCTGGTCCCATACGCAGGTCTGTCCACCTCGTTACGCGCCTTCGCGATGCTGGCAATCCTGTACGCGCTGGTCTTTCTATCGCCGCGGATGCGGTTGGCGGGGGCGGCGGTTCTGGCAGCCGGGCTGATTGTGCCGCAGCCGGCGTATCTCTGGGGCGAGGATTTGGGCTTGCGGCTGCTGGAGCAGCGCGAAGGGCTGTATCAAACGATCCGGGTGTTCACAGATGACAGCACGTTTGTCCAGATGAACCTGGGACCCACGTTTCACGCGCAGATGGATCTGAACACAAAAGAGCCCAGATTTGGCTACGCGGTCAAGATGATCGAACTTGCCGGAGACGTGCGGGACAAGCGGGTGCTGATCCTGGGCGGGGCGGGGCACACGATCGCCCGGGCGCTCGAAAAGCGCGGCGCTTCGGTGGTGGAGGTCGAAATCGATCCATTTGTGGTCGAACTGTCCGACCGGCATTTTGGCGCGGTGCAGGCGCAGATCGAGGTCACCGATGGGCGGGCTTACCTGGAGCAGTACGCCGGCGCAGGTTTCGACTTAATCCTGGTCGATGCGTTCGACAGCCTGGCGTCCGTCCCGCCGCAACTGGTGACGCGCGAATTTTTTCAGGCGCTGGAGCGGGCGCTCAAACCGGATGGGCGCATGATTTACAACTTCATCGGCGTGCCGGAGGGCGCGAAATCCAATTCCTTCCGCGCGGTTTCCGCCACAATCGGGAGCGTTTTTCCGAACGTGCTTGCCACCCACGTCGCAGGGGAGCAGCTGATGAACGTCGTCTTTATCGCCAGCCGGTCGGCGATGCGCGATCTGGACTTTCCGCCGGCGCCCCAAGGGGGAACGGTGTTGACCGACGACCTGAACCCGTCTGAGATTTATTTCGAGCAGGCGCGGGCGGGTTACTATTTCCATTGAGCACCGGCGGCATGGCTGAAGAAGGGAGCGGAAACGGAATGGCAAAAAGCAAAATCGAGATTATTACCGACAGCACCTGCGACATCCCCGACGATCTGATCGAACGTTATGGCATCCGGGTGCTGCCGCAAATTGTGATCTGGGGCGATCAACAATACCTCGATCGAGTGACGATCCAACCCGAAGAGTTTTACCAGCGCTTGCAAACCGACCCGGTTCGTCCGACAACCGCCCAGGTTTTGGAGCAGGATTTTCTGACCGCCTACCAAGAGGCGGAGAACCAGGGGGCGCAGGCGGCATTGGTCGTCACGATCGGCGCCGCGCTGAGCGGCACCTATCAAAACGCCCGGCTGGCGGGCGGGAAGGCGCGCTTGCCGGTGACCGTGGTCGATTCAAAGGGACCGACGATGAGCCTGGGCTGGCAGGTGCTGGCGGCGGCGCGCTTGATCGAAGAGGGGTTCGATGTTCCGGCGGTGGTCGACCGCCTCGCTGAAATCCGCAAGCAACTGGTCCAAATTGTCGGCATGGACACGATTGATTATCTGCAGAGAGGCGGGCGGATCGGCAACGCCGCAAAGTGGGTGGGGGCGCTGCTGCAGGTGCGTCCCGTGGTCGAGATCAACCACGCGAGCGGGGTGGTCGAACCCGCTGGGCTGGCGCGCACGCATAGTAAAATGATCGAGCTGGTCTATCAGAAATTCTTCGAAAAGATTGACTTGAAGGGGCGGCTGCACATCGCGGTGATGCACGGAAACGCGCCTGATGAAGCGCAGCAACTGGCGCAGCGCATCCGCCAGGAGCACAACCCGGCGGAGCTGCTGATTAACATCACCGGGGTGGTGCTGGGGATCAACACCGGACCGAACGCCCTGGCGTTGTGCGGGTACGCGGAATAGGGGTGATTTAACCTGTCTGCGATAGACTGTCGCTATCAGGAGGCGGGCGTCTTCTCCAAAGGGCGGAGGAGGATTTCGCCTTGCAGCTCGGGGCGCCGGCCGGTTTTGGACGCGTAAAACTCGCGAATCTGGGAAAAATCTCGATCGATATCGCCGCTAGGGAGCATGGATGGACCGATGCCGAGGACCTTGTGGCGGTAATCGATATAGCCAAGCACGATGGGCACCCCCGCCCCCTGGGCGATATGATAAAAGCCCGTCCGCCAATACTGCGATTTACCGCGGGTACCCTCGGGGGCAATTACGAGGATCAGGCGCTGGCGCTGATCGAAAACCTGGATCATCTGCTCGACGAACCGGTTGTTTGTGCGCCGGTCGACCGGGATGCCGCCCAGCCGGCGCATCAACCAGCCGAACGGTCCTTTGAAGATGGTGTGCTTGCCGACCCAATGGAGTTTCAACCCGGTGGCGTAGACCAGCAGCAGCATAAACACAAAATCGAGGTTCGAGGTGTGGGGAGCGCCAATGAGCACAAATTTCTGGGTGAGCGGCGGGTTGAGTTCGAGCCGCCAGGATAAGCCGTGCAGGACCGATCTGGCAAGCATTCCACTGAGACGATTGGATTGCAACTGGGGTTCCATTGCTTCACCTTTAATAGGGCGAATTATACTCGAAGAAGGGGCGAGGCGGGCTGTAGCTGCCCTGAACGGACATCCTGCCAGATCATTGGCGGAACGGCAGCGCCGGCGCGGTTTAGTGAACAACACCCCGGTTCAGGTAGTGTCCAGCCACGAGATGAGAAAGCAGTCTGTCCCGATTCCGAACCGGCGGCGCGCATACAGATACCCCTCGGCAAAGCTTAGATTCTGTCCAGCGACCTGTCTCAAGCCAGAAAGACGCTGTTGGATGCTTGGTGCCTGTCAGCCCAATTAAATCAAACCTCACAAGCCCGTGGAGGCTTGTGAGGTCACAATATTGCGAGGAAATTACGGTCTCTACGGTTCAGGCGACCAGGAGCCAATGAAACTGATCAGGTCGCCAAGGACTGCCGGTTGGGAAATGTGCGCGGTCAGTTTGCCGGTGGGAATCTGGCGGTACATGACCGCCTGGTTGAAGTGGAATGGATCATCCGGGTTGAAGCTGCCGCTTCCGCTCATGTTGGTTGGGTGTCCCACCAGCTCGACCAGGCATTGAACCACCTTTCCATCTCCGCCGTCGAAGAAGAAGGAGTAGCCGCCATACGGATCCTTTTTTATGGCATCCAATTTGAATTTGACGGAACCGATCTGAATTTCCAGGTTGATTTCAACCGGACTGTCTGAGGTTTGTACCCTGGAACCATCGAACTCCACCTCAGCATAGGTCTCTTTTTCAGGGAAGGAACGTTCATAAACGTTTTGCTTGGCATACACCGGGAAGACTACTCCAGACTTGGGCACGATAAATGTGCGCAGTGAACTCGCATATTCCAGTTGTTCTTGACCTGAAAGCTGGTCACGCAAGCTTCCTTCATATTCCCACAGTTCATTTTGGGTTTCTTGATCTGCTGGCTCTGGCAGTTGCGTGCCATTCGCATCGTAAAGGACAGGGTTGAAGGGCACGACGTAGAGATAGCCGTTGCTCTGGATACCGGCATCGATTTGGTTGGGGAAAGCCCAGGTCACCCAATAGGCTTCCGGTTTCTCGACGACGCCGAGGAGGACCATTTCCTCCTGACGGTCTCCATCGACAATCATCGCGGGCATGGCGGGCGCCCCCGTTTCGCCCTTAGGCTGCGTTGCAGGTTGTGCCGTTGCCAGGGCAGGGTTTTCGACCTGGGTCGCCGCAAGGGCGGCTGGATAGACCACGATGTCCTCTGGCGCGGCTTTGAAGGCAAGCGCGATCTGCCAGTCCTGGGGTCCCCTGCCTTGAGCCGCGCCAACCAGACAGGGGAAGACCAGGTCAGCCTGGTTTTCGTTCGCCGGGAAAGGCTCGTTGAAACGGATATTGTAAACGAAGAACCCATCCGTCTCGAGCCAGCCGCTGGTCCCGCGTGCTTCAAGTTTGCTGCCATCCGGGAGGGCTAGGTAGGCAGGCATGTTACACTCTGGGTCGCCGAATTGGGCGCGTTTCATCTCAGCGGGCAGGTCGGACATAGCATAGGTGATGGTCGTCCCGTCAGCGCTCAGGAAAGCGGATTGGACGGTCAAGGTAATTCCATCGCGCGTCTCGCTCACCGGCTCAGCCAACTGCCGGAAGGGTGAACTGGTATCCACCAGACCGACACCTGACACGAATCCGAAAATGACTTGTGCCTGCGCCAATACCTTTGAAGGACCGATGGCGAGGACCGTGACGGCGATGACCAGAAGGGTAGCCATCGCAAAAGACCAACCGCGTGCAAAGCGGAAGGCGGGCCTGACGCTTGCTTCAGGATAGGGCTGCCGAGCCTGTAGGTTAGCTTCGAGTTGCTTGATGAAGGCTGGGTTAACCTCTGGCAGGCGGTAGGTTTGCTTGATTTCTTTCTCAAACGGAGTGAGGTCGCTCATGTTATTTCTCCATCTGGGCTTGCAGGCGCTCCAGGAGCCGGTAATATTTCTTTTTGATGCGGGTCTCGGGCTCGCCGAGGATTGTGGCAATCTCGGCGAAGGGCAGGTTCGCGACAATGCGCAGGCGCAGGTACTCTTGCTCGAGCGGGTCGAGCCGGGATACCAGGCGTTCCAGGTCGAACAGGCGGTCCTGGTCTGTTTGCGATAGTGCCCCTCCCACAGCTTTTGTCGAATCCAGTTCTTCGTCATAGCCCGCGGTGGGGCGGCGCAGGGATTGACGGAAGTAGTCGAAGGCTTTATTGCGGGCGATGGTGAAAACCCAGGGTGTGAACTTACGCGGATCGCGCAACCTGGACAGGTTTTCAAGCGCGGTCACAAAAGTCTCTGAGGTCAGGTCTTCGGCGACTGCTATGCTGCGCACACGGCTGTAGAGGTAGTAGAAGACCGGGGCTGCATTCTTGCGGTAAAGCTCGGCAAAGTTGACCGTCATTGACTGGTGTGGTTCTTCGGCTTCGTTGGTCAAATAGGCAAGAGGCTTTTTTGTAAGGGCTTTGGTTTCATCCATTGACGTTCCTTTGCGGAATCGATCCGTTTGATTGAATTGTAGCTACGTTAACTAAGTCGCTGGAAGGGAGAGAAATGTGACAATTTATTCTAGGGTTTATTTAATCCAATAAGATTACTTCTTAGGGTCCTTTTTATTTTAATATCTCCTGTAGTGATTCACCACAATGACCCCTCTTCAGCTAAACTGGAAAGGGGCACGGTCTTGATATTTTCGACTAAAGAATAGGACTTGGATCCTGGGAAAATGACCAACAAAGTGGATAATCCTGAATCTCGCATTGCTGCGCGCATCGATGGCGTCAGTCGGGGCGCGTCAACGCGTTTACACTCCACGCCAATTTTCTTACCATCTTTAATTATGAGCAAGTCCAGCTCAGCCCCCGAATGTGTGCCCCAAAAAAATACCTCATCTGGAACAGAGGCTTTGATCACCTCTTCGATCACGAAACCCTCCCAGGATGCACCGCTGCGCGGATGCAAGAGCAACTCCTGCTCGCTGCGGATCCCCAGGAGGACGTGGAGCAGCCCCGTGTCACGAACATACACTTTTGGAGATTTCACCTGCCGTTTCCCCAGGTTGGCATACCAGGGTTGAAGCAGACGCACCATAAACAGATCCTGAAGTAAATCGATATACCGGCGCGCCGTGCTTTCACTGACGTTCAAGGCGCGGGCAGCTTCAGCCGCATTCCAGACCTGCCCATGATAGTGGGCTAATAGACTCCAGAAGCGGAACAGGCTGGTGGAAGGAATGCTGAAACCGAATTGAGGGATGTCTCGCTCCGAAAATGTGGACACGAAATCTTTGCGCCATTTCAGGCTGGCTTCCTCACTGGGCGCAGTGAAAGAAAGCGGAAATCCACCGCGCCGCCAGAGGGTGTTTTGCGCCTGCGCGCCTACTTCCGCAAGGCTGAACCCACTCATCGAGAGGGTGGAGATGCGCCCGGCAAGACTTTCAGAGGATTGTCGTAAAAGATCGGGAGAAGCACCCCCTAAGATTAAGAAACGAGCCGGGAGCGGATTACGATCCGCCAGTACTCTCAGCACTGGAAAAGGTTCCGGTCTCCGCTGAATCTCGTCGATCACAACCAGACCGGTCAGATCCTGTAAAGCGGTCATAGGTTGATCGAGTAGCGCCAGGCTCAATGGGTCTTCCAGGTCAAAATAATTGACGGAGCTTGGCGAGACGAATTCTCGCGCCAGGGTGGTTTTGCCGCACTGCCTGGGCCCGATTAAGGCTACGACGTGATTGGCATCGAGTTTCTTTTGGATCGTTTGCCTGAGATGAGAACGGCAATCATGCCTCTAAAATATCATGAAATCCCGTTATCGAATAACGGAATTTCATGGTAAATATCGGTTTAATGCCTTTCGATAGACGGGATAAGGAGCTCGGTATCCTGATGTAGGGGCATGAAATTTGTAGTTTGACCCCTGTCAGGGATGTTATCTAAAAATGCAAAGCAATTTCTTTGTTTGGCGCTGCCGGGTAGTGCAGGCAGAAATTTTTATCGATATATCCGGTCCGCGCGGAGAGTGTAAGAAAGACCATCTAACGGTATGCATTACCTGCGTGTGAGCGGGCGCGGACTCTGCTTGAGAGCAGAAAAAATCCGAGTGGAGAAAAATGCTCGAAGATGCCGCATTCTCCCACACGTCGGCTGCACGCTGTGTTGGGCGTTTTTGTGTTGCGCAAGACTCGCTGACTGAAAGAAGACACTGCCGCCAACATGCCTAATTTCTTCACATAACTTAATTTTTGGCAATCGCTCAAAAACACAACCTACTTAAACACTGGACAGTCAAATCCATTGTTTACTGCGACTTTTGGAAATTCTGAACAGAACCAGAGCCAGCCATAACCCATAATAAACCGTCTGCAGTTCTAATTACCGCTGGATTATTATTTTTCGGGTCTACATATACTTCCACTTGAATTTCGTTGCTGAGAAATACTTGAACATTGCAAGATGGAGGATATAACTTGGTTATCCATCTTTCAGAAGTGTTTTTATCCCACCGTGTCAAATACGCGACATAATTCGTAGAATCTGAATCGTCTATCTTTTCAATTTTCATTTGCATTGAAGTTGGAGATATATTTTTGTAAATCCATAAAAGACGCTGTTTACGCTGAAAAAAGATAATAATGAAAACAATTCCAATGACGATAAATAACCAACCTACTATTTGGAGAATATTATCTTGTTTTTCATTTACAAAAAAGAATCCGAGAATTATGAGACCAAAGCTAATAGTTTGACCAAGAAAAAAATACTTATTCAATTTTTTCTAGCGACCTGACACTTTAA